>DASXVL010000186.1:0-10747 GCA_036504255.1 Armatimonadota bacterium
GTTCTTATTGATCATCGGTGTGGCCATGTTGGGGCTGAGCGCGTTGCGTTTCAAAAAGACATTATGATAGGTACGGGGTTAATAATATCGATTGTGTCTTGCCATGCACCCTGTTTTCTTGCATAAGTCAGCGGTCGCCGGAGGAACGTTTGTAGCGCGCGCCCGCTGTGGCGCGCCTGTGGTGCCACCGTATCCGTGCGGCGTGAAGGAACAGGGTGCCACTTTGGGAACGCTCAGGCGCTCTCGCGGGCACGGATCGGCATGCGAGACAGGCGCGCCACAGCGGGCGCGCGCTACGGGAACCGAGGTAAGGCACGATGTTACTGATCCGGACAATAATTCATCAGCCCAGGGCATAGAATTCGCGCCCTTCGGGCTTGCAGCCTACTGCAAAGGGCTAGCCCATGGGCAGTAGTACTATTAGCCCGAAGGGCTCGTATTCTATAGCCCTGGGCAACGCCCAGGGCGGCAGGGTAGTAGGGAAATCAGCCCTGTCAGGGCGGCATGCAAGGAGCATAATAATATCACAATCGCTGGCGCATATCCTTGTGCAGCTGATATTCAGCACAAACAACCGCCAACCGATCATCCATGATGACATGCGCGGCGAATTGCACGCCTCTATGATCGGCATTATGAGCGCACATGAGTGCAAATCATTGATCACAAATTCCGAGCCAGAGCATGTACACATGCGTTATTTGTGGGATGAGCATGTCGCCCTGACAGGGCTAGCCCATGGGTATTCCGGATGCCCTGGGCTGACGAAATGATTGCCTGTCAGGCAATTTTCTGCAGACACGACAAATGATGAATTCTTAATGTCTGAATCAGTAAGGAACGACTATGAATTTCCGGCGTATCTCGCGCTTGTTCAAAAAGGAAATACTGCAGACCCGGCGTGATAAGCGGATGCTGGCCATCCTCTTCGTTGCGCCCATTATGCAGTTGTTCCTCTTCGGCTACGCCGTCAGCACCGATATCAATCATATCGCCACCGCCGTCTACGATGAAGATCGCACGGCGACGAGCCGCGCATTCATCGACCGCTTTATCCAGTCCGGCTATTTCGATTACGACTTCTACCTGGCCAACCCGAGCGAGATCAACCGCGTGCTCGATGCGGGGCAGGTGCAGATGGTGCTGCATATTCCCCGCGGGTTTACCAAAGATCTGGCGCGTAATCGTTCCGCGCAGGTGCAGACAATCCTTGACGGTTCCGACTCCATGTCCGCGCGCGTCATCTCCGGGTATGTGAACGCCGTCATCTTGCAGTACTCCGGGTCCATTATCGCGCAACGTCTCGATCGACTGCGCGCCACCACGCCGCGTGTGCCAGGTCTTGATGGGCGTATTCGCGTCTGGTATAACCCGGAGTTGAAGAGCGTCTACTTTATGGTGCCGGCGGTACTGTGCATGATCCTGCTCATTGTCACCACCATGATGACCTCGCTGGCGATTGTGAAAGAGAAGGAGATCGGCACGCTGGAGCAGCTCATCGTCACCCCCATCTCCTCCTATGAACTCATGCTCGGCAAAACGCTGCCCTTCCTGCTCATCGGGTTAGTGGATATGGTGATCGTGATACTCATCGCCGTGGGCTGGTTTCACGTGGCGATCCAGGGGAGCGTGTTGCTGCTCTTTGCCCTCAGCGGGATATTTCTTTTTACCACGCTCGGGTTGGGCATCTTTATCTCGACCATTTCCAAGACCCAGCAAGAGGCGACGCTGACCAGTTTTTTTTTCTTGCTCCCGTTTATTCTGCTCTCCGGCTTCATCTTTCCCATTGAAAATATGCCGCCCGCCATCCAGTGGATCACCTACCTGATTCCGCTGCGTTATTTCCTGGAGATCATTCGCGGCATCTTTTTGAAGGGTAATGGTATCGATGTGCTCTGGCCGCAGGCGCTCATTCTCGTCGGGTTCGGCCTGGCCATCCTCACGCTCAGCGCCTTGCGTTTTAGCAAGCGTTTGGGATGACCGCCTCTTCGGAAAAATAGCGCATGCTGGTCTTTTTGTATTCGTGCAGCGAAAAGAGCAGCGTATAGTCGGAGATGCCGCTCTGTTGCGCCAGGCGGTCCGCCAGCGTGCGGCAGTCATCCTGTGAATGCCCGTGGATCATGGCGTAGAGCGTGTACGGCCAATCGGGCAGGGGTGGGCGCGCATAACAGTGGCTGATCTCTGCGCGGGCCGCCAGTAGTGCGCCGACACGCGTCAACTCCGCGTCGGGCACCTGCCAGGCGGAGAGGGCATTCGCCGTATACCCGGCATGCTGGTGACGCAGCATCGCGCCGAAGCGACGCATGACGCCGGCCTCCCGGTAGGCGCGCAGGCGTGCGAGCAGCGCTGTTTCAGTGATGTCCAGTTCCGCGGCGAGCGCCTGGTAGGGGTAGAGCGAATCATCCAAATCATCGCACAGCCGGGCGATGATCCGGCGATCAGTGGCGTCAAGTTGCATCCATGCCTCCCGGAAATGCGAAATCGACCCGCAGCTTGAACGTGCGCTCGGCAGGGAGTGTCGCGAGCATTTGGACTCCGGGTGCTGCGCGCACCGCAGCGACAATCTCCTGCAGCCGCTCGGCACTCGCCGCGATGACGGTGAACCAGAGATTGTATTTGCCGTCGCGCGCGTAGTTGTGCGTCACCTCGGGATAGCTGTTGATGTGATGTGCGACCGCGTCCAGATGCTCCGTCGCCACCTGCGCCGCAATGAGGACACTGACATACCCGAGCGCCGACGCGACAAATGATCCGCCGATACGGCGAATAATGCCGCGCGCGCGCAAGCGTTGCACCGCCGCGTGCGCTTCTTCGCGCGCGCACCCTACCGCCTGCGCGAGTTCGCCGTACGGGTCAGGCGCGAGCGGAAAGCCGTGCTGGATACGCGTGAGCAATGCGCGCTCCAATGTCGTCAGCCCATCGCTCACGCGGACACCTCATGACCGGACGGTTGATAGGGGCAGTCCGGCTCCTCGCGCAAATAATCTCCGGTCAGCGCAAAGGCGCGCGCGCGGCAGCCCTGGCAGACGGTACGGTACTCGCACGCGCCGCACTTGCCGGTCAGACGCTCTGGGTCACGCAACGCCGTGAAGAGGGTGGATTGCTGCCAGATGTCCTGGAGTGGCGTCTCACGCACGTTGCCCACGCTAATGGGCAGATAGCCGCAGGGCTGTACGTCGCCATGCCGCCCGATAAAGCAAACGCCGGAACCGGCGAGGCAGCCGCGCGTGACGGTGTGCAACCCATGCCCCGGGGCGGGCAGTGGCATGCCCTGCTGCGCCGCCTGCTCGCGCATGATGCGCATGTACTGCGGGGCGCAGGTCGCTTTTATCTGCAGGCGGTCCTGTAGCGCCTGCGATTGCGCGCACAACCAGTGCAACAACGTCTCGCTTTGCGCTGGCGTGAGGCGTTGGCTCTCATCCAGTTCCGCGCCGCAGCCCACGGGCACCAGCATAAAGACGTGAAAGGCGTCCGCGCCAACGCGTTGCGTCAGGTTGAGAATCTCCGGGAGATCGTCGGCGTTGTGGCGCGTGACGGTGGCGTTGATCTGCACGGACACGCCAGCCTCACGCAAGGCAGCAATGCCGCGCAGGGCGGCATCAAAACTGCCCGGCACCCCGCGGAAGTGATCATGGATGGCCGGGCTGGAACCGTCCAGGCTCACGCTGACGCGCTGAATGCCGGTGGCCGCAATGCGCTGGGCCATCGGCTCATCGATTAACGTGCCGTTGGTCGCCAGCGCGACGCGGGTGAAGAGCGAGACACACCACTCGGCGATGCGGAAAAAATCCGGGCGGGTGAGTGGCTCGCCGCCGGTCAGCACCAGAATCGGGTCGGCATCCTGGCGAATGGTACGCGCGATGCGCAGCACCTCATCCGTCGAGAGTTCCCCCTGCGCGGTCTCGCCGTGCGCCTCGGCGCGACAATGCCGGCACTGCAGATTGCAGCGTGCGGTGAGTTCCCAGAAGAGGACGCGCAGCGCGTCCGACGACTGCTGGCCTCGCATCATGCGTGGATCTCCTCATCGGTGAGATAACAGGCGGGATCGGGCGACCAGAGATCGCCGGTGACCGCTTCCGCGCGTACGCGAAAATTGCCGTTGCAGACGTCGAGCCAACGGCACTCGGCGCAACGTCCGGTCAGGTGCGGCTTTCTGGCTTTCAAGCGTGCCATGAGCGGATGGCCGGTGTCGGTCCAGATGGCGCTGAATGGGCGTTCGCGGACATTGCCAAAGGTTTCATGCCGCCAAAATTGGTCGGCATGCACCGCGCCGTCCCAACTCACGCAGCCGATGCCGATGCCGGAGCTATTGCCGCCATTCATGCGCAGCAGTTGCTCGACCTCAGCAGCGCGGGCAGGGTCTTCCCGGAGCAGGCGCAGGTATAGGTATGGCCCGTCGCAGTGGTTGTCCACCGTCAATACCTCAACCGGGTGACCGTCGGCATGCAGCGCGCGCGTGCGCTCCAGAATGAGATCCACCGCGCGGCGCGTCTCCGCATGCGACAGGTCTTCGCTAACAAGCTGGCTGCCGCGCCCGGCGTAGACCAGGTGGTAGAAGCAGACGCGTGGGATGCGCTCCTTGGCGATGAGGTCGAAAATGCCGGGCAGTTCCTGCGCGTTATGCCGGTGCATGGTAAAGCGCAGGCCGACTTTTAGACCAGCCGCTTTGCAGTGGCGGATGCCCGCGAGCGCGCGCTCGAATGCACCCTCGACGCCGCGGAAGTGATCGTTCGTCATCGCTAAACCGTCGAGACTCACGCCGACGTACGATAAGCCGTACTCGCACAGCGTCTGCGCGACCTCTGCGGTAATGAGCGTTCCGTTGGTGGAGAGCACGGCGCGCAAACCGCGCGAGCGCGCATGGGCGATGAGCGGGAGCAGGTCAGGCCGCATGAGCGGTTCGCCGCCGGAAAAGAGCACGACCGGCACGCCGAACGCCGCCAGATCATCCAGCAGCGTGATCCCCTCCGCGAAGGTCAGTTCTCCGCTAACGGCTTGATTCTGCGCGTGCGCATAGCAATGGCGGCAGCGCAGATTGCAGCGTTGCGTCACGTTCCACACCACCACCGGCTTTTTGTCCTGCGAGAATTGCAGCAGGTGCGACGGCAGGCGCGCGGAGTCACGACCATAGCGCAGCGGGTCGGAGGCTTCCACGGTTCCACAATATAGTTTGGAAATTCCTATCATAGTTGTAAGGCTCAAACAGCGGTCAGCAACGAGCGCTGATCGTCCGGTGCATCTAGTGTACTGTTCGAGCATGGGAACGACAAGGCCGCGTTCAATCAATATAGACGTCAGCCCGGCGGATCTGACAACAATGCGGTGTCGTGTTCCGCATCGGCTGGGGACAGGCACCTGAGTTGCTGCCGGTTACGCACTTTACCCCATGCGTCCGTTGCCTGTCCCCCGACAACAGCCTCTTTCGCCAATGCCGAAACACGCCTCGCCTTGTCGTATACCAGGAACTAACACCGGGGGACGGGCAACGGACGCTGCGCAAGATCGGGACCGGCAGCAAGCAGGTGCCCGTCCCCAACCGGACACGATTCCCCGCGTTGGGTCATCCCGTTGATTACGCGTGAGTAACCCCCCAGCTCTGCCGAGGAGACTCCCAGCGTTTGACAGTTCCGGAACTCATAGGTATGCCCCGCATAAGGGAAGAGAACCTGGGACTGCCGATGGCCCTATTCCAGATGGTTCCGTTGACACCAAGCCAACCTAAAGTCCTTAGCACTGTCTGGAAGCCGACCGCAGTCGCGCTCAGCCTTTCGACAGTGCATCCACGGACCTGCAACTCGCGGCACGCTGAGCGCGACTCCGGGCTGCGGCCCTCCAGCGGCTTCCAAACGGTGCTGCTGACACCAGCTCAGTCTGGAACAGGGCCATTTTTATCATAAAGACATGCACCAGGAGGCAGGACTTCACCGACGGTAACTACTATATGTGAAGTCGAGATTGCACCCCATGCCGGTATTGCGCTGCCGTCATATTGAAATGACGGCGAAAGCGGCGGCAGAAGTAGGAGGGGTCGGGAATGCCGACCTGCTGACCGATTACCGTCAGTGACGCTTCGCTATCCGCCAACAGAGTCGCCGCCTGGGCCATGCGTAAATTCAGCAGGCGTTCCATCACCGTTTCTCCCGTGAGTTCGAGAAATTGCCGGCAGAGGCTGCGTTCGCTCATGCCGACATGCGCCGTCACGTCGGACAGCGCCAGGGGACGCGCCAGATTGTCGCGGAAGAACTGCTCGATCATCGTCAACAGATCTGTGCTGGGCACGGGATCGGGTTGCGGGCTCTCCGGCCAGCCGGCGATGCTGAACAGGCGCGAGAGGAAGATGGTCGTGCGCGCGGTTACGCGATGGTGCCAGCCGGGCAGGCCGGCGTGCGCTTCATCTAGCAGTAAGGTGATTTCCTGATAGAGGTCAGGACAGATCGGCCAGTCCTGCGGGCGTGTGACGGGTACCATCGGTTCCATGCTGAACCAGACGAGCAGGCGCAAGCAGGCCGTATCGTGCGCTTGCCAGGCATGTGGGGCATGCGGGCCATGCAGCAGCGCGCCGCCCTGGCCGACCGCTTCTTCCTTCCCGGTGACATAGACGCCACCGCCATCGAGAAAGAGGTGGCCTTCGTAGAACGAATGGACATGTTCATGCACGGGGGAACCGGCGGGCACATAGTCGGGATGGATGTCGTGAATGTGAATGCGATGGCGGTCAAGTACAATTTCCGGCATGACGCGGGTGACCTGCCGGCATAAGCGCCGCAGTTCGTGTAACGAGTATTTGAGCACAGGGAGCGTTTTGGACATGACAGTGCCTCGCGAATAAGGTTGGCAAGATTGTACCATAACTCGTCGCTTTCATCTAATGACAAGCTGAGAAAGAGTTGCTACTATGGCGAAGGTGCAAGCGACAGACGCCTATGTCGCTGCAGAAGATTTGTGCCGAGGGACGGTTATTATGTGCGCTATTAGTTCCAAGCCCCTTTCCTGCGTAACGGAAGCAACGCTGTCGCCCTTTGCGTTGCTGACATTCCCGTTGTCGAGTGCGCCCGGTCACGCCGTGCGTGCGCGGCGCGCTGCCGGCGTACCGGTAGGCGCGGGGATGCTGACGATCCGTGCGGGGGAGACGGTGTTGACCGGGCAGGATGATCGCACGCTGAGCGCTGGCCATCTGGCGGCGCTCGCCCTGGTCCGCGCGTGGCTGGGCGAGGACGTGGACGGGCAATACCCGATTAACTGGGTAAGTGCACCGCGCGCTGCGGTTGAATGCGTTGGCGCAACACTGACGCTCGCCGCCCAAGCGTTTTCCGGTGTCGGTGCGACGACGGCGCTTGCGTTGGCCTGGGTGGTGGCGCTGCGTGTCGCGCACGGCGATGACCCGCGCGCCGCCTTACGCCTTGCCGGCGAACACTACCGCGCGTTGGCGGCGGAGACGCAGACGGCTGTGCAGGAGGCGCTCGCCGACGGGCAATATGACGCCGGGCATCTGGCGGCCATTTATTTACAGCGTGCCGCCCGCGAAACCGCCCCGGAAGAACGGGAACGTTGGGAAACCTGGTTCCTTGGACAGCGCGATCTCGATCTGCCGTATGATCGCCGTGCCGTCATTGAGATCCTCGCCTCGGACATCGACCCTGACCAGAAGCGCCTGCTGCTCGCCGAGGCGGTCCGGCAATACGATGCCGCGGCGGAAGCGGACAATATTACGCGCCTTGCGGCCCGCACCCGCGCACACGGTGAAGAATTGATCTTCGGCCGTATGAGCCGCGCCTTCCATAACCAGGGATTGCTCTTTGCCAACGCGGGCTATGTGCTGGTGGATGACAGCCTGCGCGCCGAAGTCGATGTGTTGGTCGCCGCCTGCGCCGTATTACCGCGCCTGGCGCCGCCGGCCGACCGTTTGCGCATGCTGCTGCAGGGGATGACGGAGACCGCGCTCACCGGCACGCTCGGCGCGGTGGAACTGCTGGAGAACGCCATCCTCGACGACCAGCGCCAGACCATCGATGCGATCCTGAAAGCGGATCGCGAGGGGGGCACGGCGATTGCCGGGAAACCCTGCGGTGATGTCCTCGCCCGCGTTGACCGCTTGTTATCCGCCTGTCGCGCCTTGCGCACGCATCTTATGGTTGCGCCACGCCGCGCCGCCTCTTATGTCATTTTGAGCCAGCGCTTTTCCGCCACCGGCTCGCACCTCTTCGCACGTATCAATGAACTGCAAGAGCCCTACCTGGGCAAGGCCGAAAACCTGAAACGCCTCGTGCGCCAGGGTGGGCATCGCATGTACGCCAGCCCGGAGTACGCCTGGCTGCACCACGCCGATCACTGGGTGGAGGCCATTCCGCTCTTTATCAAGGAGCGCGTGCTCGTCGTCGATGGCGTGGAGGTGACGGAAACGGTCATCGACCAGCAGACGATGGAAGAAAGTTTTCGCGAGCAACTGGCCGATCACTGGGCCATCAATATCGACAACGTGACCGACAGCGAACATGTGGCCTTGGCGCGTGAGATCCTCGCGCGTAGCGATGCGCGCTTTGCCGGTGACGATACGGCGCGCGCCGCCGCCGTGGCGGAACACGGACTTGCCGAGGGTGTGGCCGCGCTGGCGGCGATCATCGCCGACGGCTATCGCCTGCATGCCGAGCTGGTGCACCTGCGCGCCGAACATGAAAACTGCTCGCGTTATGACGCGTTGCGTGCCATCCTCCGCGAGAACCTGGCGAACGATCACCCGATGTGTACCATCTGCGTGCTGCACCGCGATGCCGTCGCACAGAGTTTGACGGTGAGTGACGCGGCATGCGTGCGACTGGCGTCCGAAGAGGCGTCGGTGCGCGATGAAGCCGCGCGCTTACAACAGATCGCCCATCTACCGCGCCGCCAACTGCCCGCGCTGCACGTGCTCACCACGCAGTCCGCGCGCATGTCCGACGGCTACATTCGTACCTGGATCGAAGAATCGATGGCGCTCTTCAACGTGGTGCGCGCGCACGGGTTGGAGAAAGAAGTGAAGGAAAAGATGGGCGGATATCGCCGCCTCATCTCCGGCATCGGCGCCCGCCTCATTCGCGAACTGGGCATGTGGACCGAGGTGGAAGAAGTGATGGCGCGCGAGGACCTCTCCGAGGATCGCGCCGTGGCGCGCATCATCGCCGGGAACTCCGCCATTTCACGCCAGGTGTGCATCATTGCCGTACTCGCCGAACACCTGGGCGTTGCCGCGCAGGACGATGTCCCGCTGGTAGACGAGATGCTCGCCGCGCATGCGGACGCGTTACGCACGCAGGCGGTGCGGGCGGTCTATGAACGGAACGAATTGGAACTGCTGCCGAAGATCGACGCGTATCGCCAGCAGCATCCGGGCGCGGATGAACTTGCCGCCGCGAGTGCGCTCATTTTGGGCAATCCCGAGTATACCGACGATCTCGCTGCCTTCACCCGCTTTGCCGCGCGGGAAGAGGCCATCCGCGAACTCGACCGCCGCGACGCCACGTTGAAGCTCGCCGCCCGTGTGGGCGACTGGATGCGCAACCATTCGCGCCTCGCGTTGACCACCGCACGCCGTGAAGCGCTGCTCGCGCACGGCCTCAATCACCTGACGCTGCACCCGCGTTATTATTACCGGGCCGCCGGGGGCAACAAACGCTTCCATCAGCTTTACACCCCGAGCCGCGTGGACCTGGGCTCGCGCGAGCGCGAGTCAGTGGAAACCTGGGCGCAGTGGGTGGGCGGCGCTGACCGCGAAGCCGCGCGCGTCGGACGCCGTGTCTACAGCCTCATCAATAAGAACGTGAAGATGTTCGACAGTCTCACCGAGCCGGAAGTGTTGAAAACCGGCGAGAACGCGTCGATGGTGTCGCACTTCTCCTACGCCAACGCCATGAGCTTGCTGGTGAACTCGGTCGGACAGGGGGACATCGAGGACCTGGGCGACCAGATGAGCCTGCGCAAGGACCGCTTCATTCATCCGGGCGGCGAGGGCTACGGCGGGTACTGCGTGCCGAAGGACGGGCTGTTCCTGGAATTCGTGCTCATCCTCACCCGCGCCACGAAGCTGCGCCAACTGGGCGTGCCCGACTACCTGCATGCCGGAGTGGTCGCCTTCTCCACGGCACTGCTGGCACGGCGCGACGATTTTGCCGGTGAGCTGGAATGGGAAGCCTGGGCGATGGCGCAACTTGCCGAGCGCAACGAAATCTCCGCGTTCTTCAACTTGCGCGAGGGCGAGAATGGCCCGGTACCCATCTTCCATATCACGCGTATCGCGCAGGCGCTGACCCGCTTGGGCAAGCCGGAGTTGACCGGCGCGTTCGACGTGTTGGCCAACCTCTCCGCGCGCTGGGGCATCCATAAGATTATCGTCGGCGGTGAGCAGGTCAACCGCTTCATGCCTTTTTATAAAACCTGGCTCACCTACCAGGCGGTAGCCGATGCGAAACGCCTTAACCCGCAGGTGCAGATCAAGGACGGCGCGTTCACCGTGGTGCTGACCGCCGAGTATAAGCCGGACACGCAGGACGGGCGTTTCTCCGTGGGCATGCGCAAGTATGAAATCTTCGCCGGCACGGGCGACCATCTGATGTATTCGCTCGACGTGCCCGGCCAGGATCTCGTGCATCTCATGTTCGCCGGTTTCGATTCGCTGTGGGAGAACCGCACCGACCCGCGCTTGCGCGCCCGGCTCACCCGCGTGCTGCAGGAATTGCAGGTTTCCGAGCGTGACAGCGGGAGTATCGACCGCTTG
>DASXVL010000187.1:0-2399 GCA_036504255.1 Armatimonadota bacterium
CCTCGATCAGTGTACGTTTATCCTGCTCCAGTTGCCGGTTGGCGGCATCGAGGTCCAGGAGACTCCGCACGAATTTGAACGCCACCAGGGCAAATAACCCGAGCAGCACGCCCCGGACGACCGCTTGCGCCACGCTCGTAACGGCCAGGGCATCGATCAACAAAATGGCAAAAATCAGGAAGACAAGGGCTTCAGTTCTCACAATCCGAATGTTCAGGACACGCTGTCGGGCAATGGCATAGGCGAAGATGATGACATAAAAGGTGACACCGATATTCCCATAGGGCAGGATCGGCAGGCCAAACCATAACGGATAGTTGGTCGCGCCGCCAAGATATCCCACCAAGGTCGCGATGATCAGATAATACAGCAAGGTCTTCAATGGTGGTGGGGCCGTGCGGTACCGCGTGATGAGGAGCACCTGCCCATAGACGATCAACGCCATCCAGATCAGCAGATACCCGCCGTAGAGCGAACCAGCGTGTGGCCAGAACGGAAAGACCGCCATCGGCCTGACGCCGGCAATCATGAGCGGGGTGAAGCTCAACACCGCGGTCAGGCAGGAAAAGCCATAGAGGAAGACGGTGAAGAGCGGATGATGCTTGATGTTGAGCAAATTACAAATGAAGATGAGCTGGGTCAGCGGTAAGAAAGAGGAGAAGCAGGTCAGCAGTTGGCACCAAAACAGCGCGCTTGCGGGGGTGGCAGCGTGTTGCCAAATAAAATACGCGAGACTCCAGAGTGTGGCTGTCACACAAAAGCGCGCAAAATCCTTCCCCATGTGTGCTGGTGTCTTTTTCCGCAGGACGAGGAGCCCTAAGAAGAAGCTGGTGATGGTATTGGTCAGTGCCGTCAAGGCAAAAAATGTCATAAGAAAAACCCTCATTAGTTGCTAACATGTTCATTCTAGCAGAACCAATGAGGGTGAGAAAGAGGTCACAAGTGCAACGTGCCGCAGGCCACGGTAAAGATGCCATGCGGTTCCGTCGTCAAGTGACACGGTGAACATCCCCCAGATGTCAGGAGGCGTTCCAGATCGTCCCGGGTGCGATAGGTCATCTCCCAGTCCAGGAGTTCCTTGATGACCAGGGCTTCCCGATGCGGGTGGATGTGCGCGGTGATGAGCACGCTGTCCGGCGCGGCGACGCGGGCTAGTCTCCGCAACAACCCCCGGATGGTGGCGTCCTGCAGATAATCGAAGAGACCCACCACCTCGATGATCGTCGGTTGCACGTCCTGCGCGAGCGTGTGCGGATGCAGCACATTCCCGCACCGCCACTCCACGTTGGTCAGCCCATAGTGCGCTGCTAACGTTTGACTCGCCAGGAGGGCGCTGTCATCGGCATCAATTGCGACGATCTGGACGTGCCCTTTGAAGCGGGCCGCCGCTTCAAACACACTTTGACCGGTGCCGGCCGCGAGCGATAATATCCGCGCTTCGCCATGCCGCGCGATCGAGTCTGCAATCGCCAGTTCCAAGGTGGCGACCACACAGCGATACCGATTGCGGAGCGCTTGACAGGCGCATCCATGCAGGTAATACCATTCCAGCCAGCCGCGGAGTCCGCGGAGCGTGGGTGCCCAGTTGTAGATCGCATCGAGTGCCGGCCATTTCGCCGCACTCTCGCGCATGCGGTGGACGGCGGGCAGGCCATCCCACCAGCGCGAATAGCAGGCGACGGTGTGGTCGGTGCCCCGGCGCTTCCGGCGTCGCACCCAGACCACGAATAACCAGATCATCGGCCACGTGAGGACGTAGAGCCATGTGAGGTGTTCGAATTCCTTCTTCATGGGACAGCTCCTTTCCGGTGAGATGTCCTGGCCTTCACGGCGCATGCTGAGGCGGGACCCGTTGCCAGTGGCACGGTCTTGTGGTGTTCAACGGTGAAATCAGCATGAAAGGGGAAGATCAGGAGATGGTTCTCCTATACCGCAAACCTGAACGGATGTCAATAGATGTATATATAGTGATATTGTGAGCGCAAATCGGTGTGGTGCATGCCCAGGGAGGGCGCGTACCCGCCTTGTACAGCTTCAGGTATCGAGCGATGGCGTGGAAATGCTGTCTGCGTTGCTGTATCGTAGATCGGCGCAGGCCATTGCCATTGAAAGAGGCTCTAACGAGCACGGACTGAAATACAAGCGCGTTAGAGCCTCGATGCAATGACTAAAACGCGTAGCCGATACTGACCGATGTCCACATCACGCTGCTATAGACTGAATCATCGAGGTTGCCGGAATAGCCGTTCATCGGGGCATGGAAGGCCGTTGCTTATCGTTTCCGTTCCTGCTATGAACAATCGCTATCGTTCACACAATCGATCAACAAATATGGTGATAACCGATATCCCTGTTACGAAGAAACCATACAATTCCCGCTCCTATATATAGCGCTGCTC
>DASXVL010000188.1:0-5437 GCA_036504255.1 Armatimonadota bacterium
GTGCGCGGCTCCGCCGAGGCGCTATGCGGCACGGCCAACATCGTGCGCCTGGCGCAGCTGCGTTATGGAAAAGATACGCTCACCGCGCGCGAGGTCATCACGGCTTCATGCGCAGGCGACCCGCTCGCCGGGCAGGTGATGGCCGATATAGGCGGGTACGTGGGGCACCTGTTGGCTCTGCTCAGCCCGATCTTCTTCCCACAACGCATCCTGCTCACCGGCGGGACGTCGGAAGCCGGCGAACCGCTGCTGCGCGCTGTGCGCGATCGGTATACCGCGCTGATCGGCGATTACATGGCGAACCTGGCGTTCCTGGAAACAGGCGCGGCAACACAGGTGGAGATATGCAAAGGCGCGCTGGGGCCGGAAGCTGCCGTCATCGGCGCTGTGTTGCCCGGCGCAGCGTAAATACGCCTACCAGTTACGGATGCGCAGCCAGTACTTATCGAGCAGGTACTGGTTATATTCCATTCCGCCATCCAGGTTGCCGTGCATAAATACCGGCGGCTCTACACCCCGCTCTTTGATCTTGATGGCCGCTTCCACCAGCGTGGCGTGTACCAGCAGCGCCCCCGCCAGACCTGACGCAGAACCCAGGCCGGGTTTCATGCCTTCCACGGTCACCACCTGGTCAGCAAAGGGCGTCTTGTTATCCAGGATCACGTCGGCATAGTCCAGCAGGCGCTTGCCGGAAGAGTGGCGCGAGGGTTGGCTCAGGCTGAACGCCGTGCAGGTCTCCACGATCACTTTATGCCCGTGTTCATGCGCAGAGCGGGCGAAGTCGATTGGCACGGCGTTGCGTCCGGAATTGGAGATCACCAGGAACACATCCTGCGGTTGCGCGCGGACGTGTTCGAAGATCAACTGGCCCAGGCCTTCCACGCGCTCGGTGTAGAAGCTCTGCACGGTATTCACCGAGCCGGCCAGCGACAGGTCCATCACCTGGTTCACGGGCGCCAACGTGTTGGCTCGCCCGAACACTTCTTCTGCGATAACGTTGGAATGGCCCGTGCCGAAGAGATGTACCACGCCGTCGTGGATGACGGCCTCCGCGATCAACTCCGCGGCCTGTTCGATGTTCGGCCCCTGCGTCGCTTCGATCTGTTGAAAGATATCGCCGATGCCTTTGAAGAACTGCTCGTAGCCTTTCATGTTCACTGCCTCCTGGCGTGTTTGGGTTGTTAGGACTGTGTATTCGAGATTCGATTATGGCTGATGCGCCGGTGATCTATATGGCGTGACGTGGCTTAGAACATGCGCCATTCCGGCGGAAGGTGATCGCTCTCGTTGTGCGAGATGAGCGTGGCCCGCCCATCGGCCCGCACCCATACCTCACTGACGCCGCAGGTGTAGGTCTCCGCGTTCGCCCACAACGCCACAGGCGCTTGGAGAACGCGCAGCATAAAGTAGCGGATGAGATTCCCGTGGCACACCAATAGGTCATGGCGTTCGACATCGGGCGAAGGCGTGAAGTATACCTCGTACGCCGCGCGGGCCTGCTGCGCTTCCCGCGCCAACTGCTCCGGCGAGAGACTGGCGAAGGCACTTTCATAGCCTATGGGGATGCAGGGGATGCACTCGCGTAGCAGAGCGGATTCGCACACCACCACGCCTGACAGTCGGCTGGCGATGATCTCGGCTGTCTCGCGCGCCCGGCGCAGCCCGCTGTGAACGATGACGTCTACCCGCATCCGGCTGAAGCGCTCGGCCGTCCGTTCGGCTTGCTGGCGGCCTAGATCGGTCAGGCTGCCGCCCAAGCCATCCTCGGGAACTGCATCGACGGCATACTGGCCGTGACGTACTAGGTAGATTCGGCGCTCGCCCATATTTATCTCACACGGGTATCATCTCATATTTGCTGGCAGGGTCAATATAGGCATAGGACCGCAAATCCCTCGCTATTCAGAACAAGGTCGGCCTTCGCCGGCCATATCATTGAAAGTTGCGGCTCTCATCAGGTCAGAACTCGTCATAGGCGATCTGCGACGGAGGCACTCCAAATACCTTGAGCATGTCCGTGGCCGCCCGGACCATCAACGGCGGGCCGCACAGATAATAGTCGATCTGGGTTGGGTCGGGATGCTTGTCCAGGTATGCCTCTTTGAGGACCTCGTGGATGAATCCGGTTGGCCCCTGCCACTGATCCTCCGGCTGCGGTTCGGACAGGGCGACGTGGAAGGTGAAGTTATCATGCTTCCGCGCCAGGTCCTCGAAATAATCCGCGTAGAACATCTCCTGGAGCGAGCGCGCCCCATACCAATAGCTTACGCGGCGCGGCGTCTTCTGCGTCTTGAAGAGGTAGGCCAGGTGTGACCGCAGCGGAGCCATGCCCGCGCCCCCGCCCAAGTACACCATTTCCCGCTGCGTCTCCTTCACGTGAAAATCGCCGAAGGGGCCGATCGCGGTCACCTGGTCGCCTGGCTTCAGGCCGAACACGTACGACGACCCGACCCCAGCATGGCAGTCCTGGCCGCGCGGCGGGGTGGCGATGCGCACGTTGAAGCGCAGTAGCTTCTCCGTGTCCGGGTTGTTGGCGAACGAATAATTGCGGCGGCAGGGAGCGCCGTTGGCCGTCACAAAATCGAAGACGTGGTGCGTCTTCCAGACGTTCGCGTAAGGCTCGCAGACCTCGACATCCCGTAACGAGCACTCCGCGTAAGCGGGGATGTCGAACTGCATGTACTCGCCAGGCCGGAAATCCAAATTCGGCGAAACGCTGTCGGGTGCCAGCACCAGCTCCTTGATGAAGGTGGCGACGTTGTCGTTGCTGACCACCCGGAAGGTGTAGGTCGTGGCCGGCTGAGTCACGCCCATCCCGCCCGCCGAGGTCAGATCGAAAATGATTTTCCTGTCGCGCTCGCGCACGTCGTACGTCTTGAGGGCGACGCACACCGGCGCGCGCCGCGGCGATCCGTCCCGGATGTCGTAGCGGCCGTTGTGCTTGGCGCACTCGATGACCGTCCCTTTCACCAGTCCGTCAGCCAGGTGCGCGTTCCCGTGCGTGCAGATGCCATCCGTTGCATACAGCTTGCCGTCCGCTGTGCGGTAGATGGCGTAGGTCTTCCCCTCGTGATCGAAGCGGACGACGTCCTCTTTCTTCAGCGTCTCGCTCGCGCAGACCTCGATCCAGCCGTTCACGACCGGTCGTCCCTCGGCAGTGATCGCGGGTGCCTGCGGCGGCGCATCCACCGGGTTGGTGGGTGTGGGCAGCTTACGCTTCACGTGATAGCCCGGGTCCTTCACCTGGCGGAACAGGGTGGGGATGATCTCCCGGTAGGCCTCGACCAGCCCGTTATACGGGGTGGGCATGTCCACCTTGACGAGTTCGTGCAGCTTAGGCAGGTTGTGATAGGGCACCAGGGGGAACATGTGATGCTCAACGTGGTAGTTCATGTTCAGATACAGGAAGCGGTTGATCCGGTTCATGTAGACCGTCCGGCAGTTCAGACGGTGATCGAGCACGTTCTCCGCCAGCCCGGCGTGTTGGGTCAGACCGTAGATGACCATCAGCCAGGCCCCGTAAAAGCTGGGCAGGCCGATATACAGCAGCGGCAGGATGCTGCCGGAGAAGATGGCAAGGCCAATGACGCTCGCGTAGATGATCACGTAGATGCGTGCCCGCACAATGACTTTGTCGTACTCCGTCTCCGGGATGTAGGTGCGTTCTTCCGGTGTGAGCTTGCCCGCGCAGTGCAGCAGCACGTTGTGCCAATATTTGCGGAACGCCTGCACGTTGAAGAAGCTCATCGCAACGGCCTTCAGATCCGCCGGGCGCGGCACCGCAATTTCCGGGTCCCGCCCCACGATGATCGTGTCGGAGTGATGACGAGTGTGGCTCCAGCGCCACGGGACCGACTCGCGCAGCACCATGAAGGAGGCGATTTCATACAGGGCGTTGTTCATCCAGTCGGTCTTGAACGCCGTCCCGTGGCTGGACTCGTGCCAGCGTGCGTCGGACGTGGAGGCATACAGCATGCTATAGATGACGAACGGGATGATGGCCCACGCCGTGCCCCACAGAAGGTAGCCGCACAGTCCAGAAGCGCCGATCAGGAAAAACCACAACAGGGTGTCGCGGATTGCCGGGCCGTCGTGGCGATCGAGCAACTCGCGCATCTTCTGCTTGGGGACGGGCGAGGTGTACCACCTGGCGTCTGCCAGCCCCTTCTCAATCGCCAGTGCCGAATCCTTCCCCACCAGACTGTAATCGCTCAGCCGAATTTTGCCCGCAGTTTGCGTATTTGTGCTCATACGATTTCCTGTTCAAGCCATTAAAACCCAGTCCGTCATTATATTATCGGGGTGCTTGAGAGCGCACAAGGGGACTACAACCAGAAACCCGGTTTCTATCTATCTCTACGGGATCACCACCTTCGCAAGGTGTATGTGCGGGAAGGCGTGCAGCCGGTCGGTGCGGCCCTGGAAGTAGCGCGCCTCAATGTCGGCCGGGCTCAGGTTCTCTTGCAGCGCCAGGCCGAGACCACCCATTTCCCCGGCAAGCGCCTGCGGGTTGAAGCCGGTCTTCATGGGCTCGCCCACCTGCCGGGCGATATCGTGCATGAGCTGTGTGCGTTTGGCCGCCCTGGCAGGGATAAATGAGTCGGCGTCCATGTAGTCGAAGATGATCGTGCTGCCAGGAGGTGCGATGCCGGCGATTGTGCGCAACGTGGTAAATACGGCATCGCGGGGCAGGTAATACGAGACGCCCAGCCAGCTGAAAAAGCTCACCTGCCGCGGATCGTAGGACGAATGCTGCAACGCGGCGGTCAGGTCTTCCCGGGTGAAGTCCACCGGCACGAAGTGCAACTGCGCAGGAACTTTCCAACCCGGCCCGGCGATGCGCTCGCGTTTCATCGCCTGTGTGACGGGATGATCCAGCTCGAATACCTGTAACTGCGCGACCAGGTCCGGCCGCCGGAAAGCGAATGTGTCGAACCCGGCTCCCAGGATGACATATTGCCGCGTGCCCTGCCGGACGGCCTCCTGCAGGCAGTCTTCCGTGTAGCGCGAGCGGCTGAGTGTGACTGGCTCATGCATGAGCTGCATCACCCAGGCCAGCGCAGTGGCCGGGTCTGGGTTGGCGGCCGCGAGAGCGGGGTCGATCAGCCCGAGCATTCCCGCCAGGCTCTGGTTGAACTGGATGTGTTCCTCTGGCGTATACATCTGGTCGGCCAGTGAATCATCGAAGATGATGGGTGAATCGTGCGTGGCGTGGTAGGCGCGCGCATACGCAGTGATCAATGCGGTAATACCGGCCTGGTTCTCTGCCATTGAAATCCCTCCGCAGATATAGGTTAACTGAGCGCAATGTTTAATATCACTTCGGGATAGCGGCGTCAATAACGCACTCATCAATTGATTCGTCAAGAATGCACGTTGGGATGAGGTTGTCAAGAGGGAGTTGCTATTCGTGAAGATTCGTGGATGGATATGTACT
>DASXVL010000189.1:0-1939 GCA_036504255.1 Armatimonadota bacterium
TGGGATTTAGGATTTAGGATTTGGGATATGGGGTGGCGAGTTACTGCAGGCCTGCCCAATATCCACAATAATAGAAGCAACGCATGTACCGGAGGGGTGTGGTGAAAAGTTCGTATCGTGTAGCCGTTGTGGGAATTGGCGCTGTGGGGTCCGAGATGATTCGCGTGCTCAAACAGCGGAATTTCCCCTGCGAGTCGTTGCAGGTGTTCGCCCGCAGCGCGCGGCCGGAAGTGGTCGATGGGGTGACCTATCAAGTCGAGCAGGTGACCGAGGAATGCTTCGACAACATCGACGTGGCCTTTTTCGCCGGCGGCGAGAAGGCAGACGACCACTTTGGCATGCGTGCCCTCAACCGGCGCAAACAGGCGCCCGGGCTGTCGGACCTGGTGATCATCGACAACGGTAATGCCTTCCGCATGTACCCGAACGTGCCGCTGGTGGTGCCGGAAGTCAATCCGGACACCCTGCGCGACCATCAGGGGATGATCGCCAACCCGAACTGCTCGACAATCCAGATGGTCGTCGCGCTGAAACCGTTGCATGACGTGGCGCGCATCAAGCGCATCGTGGTATCCACCTACCAGGCGGTGTCCGGAAAGAGCGCTCAGGCGCGCGAAGAGCTGTTCAAGCAGACTTGTGACGTCGCGGCCGGCCGTACGCCGGCGGTGGACCCGAGCATCTTCCCCTACCCGATTTTCGGCAATTGCCTGCCGCACATCGACGTCTTCCTGCCGGACGGTTATACGAAGGAAGAGCAGAAGATGATCCTGGAGACGCGAAAGATTTTGTGCGATGACACCATCCAGGTGAGCCCGACCACCGTGCGCGTGCCGGTGGACAACAGCCACGCGGAGTCTATCAACGTCGAATTCTTCGAGCCGATCAGTGTGGAGAAGGCGCGCGAAGTGCTCGCCGGCGCTCCCGGCGTGGTGCTGCAGGACGATCCCGCGCACAACCGCTATCCGCTGCAGGCGGACGCTTCCGGCACCGACGACGTCTACGTGGGCCGGTTGCGCCAGGACCGTTCCGTCCCCTTCGGCCTGAACATGTGGGTGGTGGCGGACAACCTGCGCAAGGGCGCCGCGCTGAATACCATTCAGATCGCCGAGAAGATGCGCGAGATGGGCCTGCTGTAACCCCATCCTTCTCGTTCTCGCTCTCCTTCTCGTTCTCCAACAACCCAGCACATGGGTCCGAGAACGAGAAGGAGAACGAGAACGAGAACGAAGAATAAATAATCATGCGCGTCACCGTTCAAAAATTCGGAGGGAAGTGCGTTGAGCCGGGCGGCAATGAGATGATCACTGCCGAACGGATCATGGAAACGCGCGACCAGGGTATCCTCCCCGTCGTCGTCGTGTCAGCGATGGGCCGCGAGATGCGCGACTGGAATGAGGAGATCGAGGAGCTGGTGCGCAAGCCGGAAGGCGCGCGCAAGCTGGCGCTGGCGCACTTCTACTCCACCGCCGAGTTGGTGCGGCTGGTCAAAGAGATCGACCCGATGATCGAAGCCCGCGAGCTGGACATGCTCATGTCCTGTGGCGAGATCATCTCCACCGTGCGGCTGGCCCATCTGCTGAAATCCAAAGGCTACTCCACCGTCGCCCTTTCCGGCGGCCAGGTAGGGCTGATCACCGACGGATTTTTCGGGCATGCCCGCGTGATTGAGACGAACATCCGCCAGCTCATCGAGTGCCTGGACAGCATGCTCATCCCCTTTGTCGCCGGCTTCCAGGGCGTCTCGCCCAGCGATCACGCCATCACCACCCTGGGCGAAGGCGGCAGCGATTACACGGCGATCTGCCTGGCCTATGCGCTGAAGCAGGCGACCCGCTCGCCGCTGCAGGAGAGCATCGAGCTGGGCGCGGTAGAAATTTTCAAGGAAGTGGATGGCGTGATGACCGCCAATCCGGCCAACTTCTCCCACGAACGGATCAAG
>DASXVL010000190.1:0-3307 GCA_036504255.1 Armatimonadota bacterium
GCTATCGGGGGTGAAGGTGCGGCGCAGCATCATAGTGGTGGTGGTGCCGGGGAAGGTGACCGGCGTGCCCCGTGTCAGTCCATTCGTGGAGGGCTCCCAGGAGCCGCTCAAGTTTTGCCGGGTGACCGGATCGGGGATGAATTCAACCCAGGCGCCGCCGATCAGTCCATACGGGGGCGAGGTTTGGTTACAGTTCACCAGGATGGCTACCAGGTGCTCGCCGGGAGTGAGCTGGGTGGTGAGGTCACTCACCATATGCCCGTATTTCCAGAGCGCGCTGTTATACACCAGTGTACCATCGACATAGACCTTGGCATCATAATTCGGTCGCAGGGTAATGGCGGTGGCGCCGTTGAGCCAGCCCCAGATTTTCCCGGCGCCCGACCAGGCGGACGGGATGGTGACCCATTTGCGGAAGACCCCGGAGGTGGTGTCGGGGAATCCGCTGTACGACCAGATGCCCAGATCCAGATGTGACCATCCGCGATCATCGTAGCTGGGGAGGACCATATTCGTCGGGTCGGTGGCCGGGGCGAAGGCCCAATCCTGGCTGAGGTCGATATTGTTGCCGGCCGGATTAGCGATGGGCGGGGCGGCTGCGGGAGCCGTCGTCCCCTTCCACCATTTCCGCTGCAGGGTAAACCATTCCAGCGGCGCGACACTCAGTTGGTTGCGCGGCGCGATGAACTCCCGTGTCAGGTTTTGATCGACGGACAGCCCGGTGAAGTCCACGCGGTTGTTCGGCACATCGGGGGTACCGGTGACAGTGGCCCCCGTGCTGATATCACGCATCGCAGTTGGCGCGCCGGAGCCCGGGACGTACAGCGTCGTCGTTGTCGGGGTGGTGGCGCTGCCTGCCCACATGATATAACAGTCGAAGAGCCCGTTGTTGCTGACGAACGGGGTGACCGTGCACAGGTTGGCGGATGCTTTGCCGGTCGGCTTGCCGCACCAGGCCATCAGATCGTTCATCAACGTGGTGAAGGAATCCGTCCCGCCATACCAGAGCCGGTTATTGCAGAATTTCATGCCGAGGCTGACGACCCGGCCGGCGCCCAGCGGGCGCACACCCATGGCGATGTCACCGTTCGGCCAGCTCAGGACATTCTGGCAATTGGGGTCCACACGAGATAGTCCCATGCCGTTGGCGGAGCGGGGAGTATTCCACCAGGTACTGGTGAGCACGGTCTGTCCAGGCACCCGCGTCACGTTCTGCCAGCGGGCCGAGGTGCCGTCAGGGTTCTGGCCATCGACCCAGAGCACGTTGTAACCGGTGAGGGAGGCGATGGGCCAGGCGCCGCCTTCCGGCGTGTAACGTCCCGTCTGGACGAAGGTGATGAACGTGCCGCCGGCGGTGACCCAGGCCTGGATTTGGTTGACGAGGGTGGGGCTCATCACCGTAGTATTGGCGTCGATAATGACGTCATATTGGTTGACGTTGCCGTTGGCAAAATCACCCTCTTCCACGGCATCGCGCGGATAGGGAAGATATTGCTCGACCGGCCACCAGTAGGGACTACACGTAAAGTTGTCGATGGAATTGACATCCCACGGCCAGCCGAGTAGACGCCCGGCGCGCGCCGAGTGGAGGACGGCGACGCGGCCCGTCGCCATGTGGTACTTGCCAAATTGGTGGATCAGCGGTTGATTGGCATCAAACCAGGCCTTCAGCTCCGGCTGCCAGGTGATGTCGCCGAGGTGGCGGAAATAGTCCACGACCGTGACACCCTCGGTCGCCCAGAGCCCGATATAGCGCTTTAAGTCCGGCAGGGTGGGTGCTGCGCCGCCGGGCTCGGCAGTCATGGGCAGGCCGGAACTGCGCATGGTGCTGGGAAGATAATCGGTCCAGAAACCGGCCATGCTCCCGGTGTTATGGAAGGCGCCGCCATACATCTCGGCCAGGGGTTTGATCTGGTCAACGTAGGCATCGGGGGCGGCGAGCTTGATATATTTCTCCGGGTCGCCGCGGCGGATCGCCTCGATGCCGCGTTTCACCGATTGCCCGCGCGTCCAGGCGATGAAATCATTGAAGTCGGCCCACTGGGCATTGAGCCCGCTGGACAGGTTGGGATAGCGGGTGGGCGCCGAGGTGGACAGGTAGACGCTGTAGCCCAGGAATCCCTGGGGGAGGCGCAGCGCCAGGATATTGGCGCCATTCACCAATTGTGCCGTGACCTCCACACAGACCCAGTCCTCGACATTGTTGATGGGCAGCGCAGGGGTGGTGAGTATCGTGCCGTTGAGCGCCACTGCTCGCGTAGCCGTCGTTCCCCCATAATTCAGGTCCCAGACGTAGAGGTAGGCGTGGCCGCTTTGCAGCACGGCGGTGTATTGGGATGGCGTCAGGGTGAAGGCGCGCCGGAAGACGGCCGCTTTCTTCGGCAAGACGAGGGTGCGATCATGGCCGGGGGCGGTGACCGCCGGCCAGGCGGTATCGTTGAGGGCCGCCTGATACCAGTCGGTGAGATCCCCCGGCGGGATGGTATCCTCGTACCCGCACTTCCAATCCCCCTGCAGGTCGACCGCCGAGCTTCCCCAACCGAAGAAGGAGCGCAGTTCGGGGATATGGACGTGCGCCCATTTGGTGATCGCGCCGCCGGTCTGCCATCGCGTATCCACGGCAGCGGGCGTTTGGTAACGGTCGGCGAGGAATTGCCGGTACTGGACATCGGCGTCCGGCCCAAAATCCAGCATGATATCATGGGGGGCATGCTTGAGCTCGCAATGCGGCTCCATATAGCCGGTGATATTATCATCGGTCGCATAGCGGCGGGCAAGGCCCTCGATCATCGCCAGTTGCACATCCTTGGCTTCATTAGGCGCCCAGGAGAGATAGCCGGGTTGTCCGCCCATATAGGCTCCGGCGGAGTATTCCTCGCCGACGAATTGGGGCATGCGCTGTGCCATCAGATTGGGATAACGATTGGCCAGCCAGAGCCCGCCCCGATTGTTGGTGATGAGCTGGATGAAACTCGGCACGCCAACTTGGCGCGCCAGCTCGGGTGCCCAGGCCATGGTGGCGAGATCCACCATGCCCGCCGCTGTATCGGAACCACTCGGGATGATATAGTGGTACTGCAGGCCGACGCCTTGCGCGTGCGCATAGGTAAAATCGCTTTCATAATCATAGGTATCAGTCTGCCCGGCCGGCGTCTGCCAGGGCAGATACCAGAAGTTCCACCCATCGCGATCGAAACGGTCCAGGGAGACGGGGGGTGGGGTACCTGCGAAGTCGAGGTCGGCCTGATTGCCCATATCCAGGGCGGTCATCAGGGTCGACAGATCGGCGGTCGTCACCGCGGCGAGG
>DASXVL010000191.1:0-8489 GCA_036504255.1 Armatimonadota bacterium
TGGCACCCAGATCCCTTTCGCCGCACGGATACGGTCGCACGACAGGCGCGCCACAGCGGGCGCGCGCTACAGACGTTCAAGCTGCACAGCGAGATACAACGTGACGCCTCACTACAGCTAGCGTCTGGGAATCCCGCGTGCCATCGTCCCCTATACGCGATACGCTATACGCTGACATATGCAACAAGTCAGCGTGCATGACAACACACAATCCGGACAGACGCAAAACAGACCGTGCGATGGCATGGCTACTGTGAAAATAGCCTCTGCGAGCATGAGTCGCCTCTCTCGCCCCAACAGGGTCATGTCGGTGGCGATGCCCACAAGCAAGCCGCCATCTGTCTAAGATCGACAACAATGTGCGGAAGCTGGCGGTATTTCCGTCGTCTACGCCGGGGAGAGATCCGCCACAATAAGACACGGAACGTTGCGGTGGTCCCTGACTCACACGCTAGCCGAAACCGCGCCACGTGCCTGCGCCCCGCGCCGGCCACGTGGCGGACAGGATGGAGACGATGCGAATTCTTCTTGGTGGCATAGATCGCCATGATGTGGAGATTATGGAGGCCTTCACCAGTGACCTCCTGATCATCGCCGCCGCCACGGCCGACGAACTGATCGAGAACATCTTCGCCTGTTCGCCCGATGTCGTCGTCGTCGATGGCGAAATGCCGGAAGTGTGGGGGACGTTGCAACAGGTGAGCGCCATGTTGCCGGTGCCGGTGGTGCTGGTCACGCCCCCGGGCGCCATGACCCCGGCGCACTTGGGGGAAACCGATATCTATTGCTGCCTGGAACGCCCGCTCACCGCGGCGAATCTTCGGCATGGCATCGCCGTCGCCTGTACGCAATTTCATCGGCTCGCCTCCGCGCGCAACGAAGCGAGCGAACTGCGCGAGGCCTTTGCCTCGCGCAAACTGATCGACCGCGCAAAAGGCATTATCATGCAGCGCCGTCAGGTGAACGAAAGCGACGCCTATACCTTTTTGCGTGATGAAAGCCGACGCCAGCGTACCCCTATCGTCGAAATCGCCAAATCGCTGCTCGGCGCCGCGGAGGACACGCCCACCGGTAAAACGGGTCACCTGGCCGCCACGCTGGTCTCGCGGCAGGCCGCGCCCGGAACGCGCAGCGCGCTGCGTGAGTCCTGACCGCTGCGCCCCAGTCCCGCACAGTGAATATTCTGGATGTGGAGGAATACATGGTGAATCCGAAAAAACCCGATGGCTTCACCTCACGCGAACTCGTGCCGTTACATGGGGACTATGCCCGTCCCGCGGTTCCCGAGCCCGTCGTGGGAGATTATTATTATGGTCGTCCACAGACAAAATCGGCCATCGCCCGCTCCTATAAGCAGATGCTCTTCCGGCAGCGGCGCACCATTATCCTCACCTTCGTGCTGGTGATGGCGGCCGGTTTGACGTGGACGCTCACCCGTCCCCCGCTCTACCGCGCGGTGGCGGAAATGCTCGTCACCCCAATGGACCGCGGCAGTGGCAACACGGATAACCTCGCCGTGGATATCGGCACCATGACGCGCGTGCGCTCGGTGGCGACCGAAATGAAGCTGCTCAATAGTCCCGATCTGCTCGATGAGGCGTTCGCCCGCTTGCCGGAATCCTTGCGTCTGAAAGGTTTTCGCACGCCGAACATGGCACTTGCGGACTATCCCATCGCCATCACCAACCCGCGTGATACGGATGTGGTTGCCGTGGAAGTGACGGCGCGCGACCCGGACGCCGCCGCGCGCTTCGCCAACCAAATTCTGCGCACCAATATGCGCCGTTCGCAGGAAACGACGAAGAATATCGCGGAGTTGGCCACCGAACATGTCAATAGCGAACTCCTCAAATGCGACAAAGCGCTGCGGCAGACGCTGAACGATCTGGCGCAATTCAAGCAGCAAAGCGGGGTCGTTGACGTGAACGCCTCGGTGGCCGCCACCGCGCAGGGACTGGCGAACCTGGAATCGCAAACGGCGCAAGCGCAGTCAGAAGCGGTACGCGCCAAAGTTTCCAAGCAACTGCTCGAACGCGAATTGCGCCGGACCGCGCCCACCATCGTCGCCAGCATCAACGAGGCGGATAACCCCGTGCTGCTCACGGTGAACAACCAGATCGAGCAGTTGCAGCAACAACGCGCCAGCCTGCTGCAAGAGTACCTGCCGAGCGCGCCGGAGATTCGCAGCATCGACCAGCAAATCGCGGAAGCGATGAAACGCAAAGCCGACGCGATGGCGCGACGCGCGCAGTCGGTCACCACGGCGCATAATCCGCTGGTGGACAACTTGCAGCAGAACTACATCAATGCCATTGTCGCCGAGCAAGAGTCGGCCAGTCGCGCCGCCATCTCCCACACCCAAGCCGGGGCCATGCGCGGCAATATCGCCAAGCTCCCGCGCGCGGAAGAACGGATTACCCTGCTCGCCAGTCGCGTGACGGAACTTCAAACGACGCATGCCTACCTGGTGAGCCAGCAACAGGCGCTGACCCTCAGTATGCATGGCGGCTTGCCGAATGCCATGCCGATCACCGCGGCGCGGCCCGATCCCAAACCGGTCAGCCCGAATATTCCCGCCAGCGTCGTGCTCTTGACCGTATTGGCGTCGCTGCTGGCGCTGGGGTTGGCCGTCGTCCGCGATCAATTGGACGATCACCTGCACTCGGCGGAAACGTTGGAGGGGATCACGGGACGCCGTGTGCTGGTCAGTCTCCCGCAGGTGCGCAACGGCTTCCGCGGGCTGGTCACCGCCGAAGAATGCCCGCCGGCGCTGCTGGAAAGCTTCCGCATTTTGCGCGGCAATTTCCTCCTCTCCATGCTCGATCCGCTGCCGCGTACCATCATGGTCACCAGCCCGCAAGCGGGCGACGGCAAATCGACCACGGTGGCGAACCTGGCGGCGACCATTGCCTTGAGCGGAAAGCGCGTCCTCCTCATGGATTGCGATATGCGCCATCCCTCGATCCATCTCATCTACGGACTGGACAATGCGCGCGGGCTCAGTACCATCTTGCAAGGCGAAGCGACGTTCGAGGAGTGTCTGCAACAGAGCGGCGTGGAGGGTCTCGATATCCTTCCCGCCGGCATCACGGCGCCCCACCCACCGGAATTACTCGCGTCACCGAGCATGGGCCAGTTGCTGGAGGAATTACGCGAGCGCTACGATTGCGTGCTGCTCGACAGCACGCCGATGATCAACCTGAGCGACGGGACGATTCTCGCCGCGCTGGTGGAAGGGGCGATCGTCGTCGTGTCGTCCGATCGCACCCGCCAACCGGAGTTACAAACGGCCCTGCGTACGCTGGAGCAGGTGGGCGTGCCGATACTGGGGCTGGTGCATAACCGCTCTGCCGATACCTCAGCGCTCGAATGGCGGGGCTAGCAGCTTGTTGAAGTACTCCGGTGGCCAGCCAGATGCCGCCGGTGGAGTACTTAAACAGGCTGCCAGCCGCCTGATGTCCACGTCCGACATCGCACGACAGATTTGGCGCGGCCCTGCCGCTGTCCACGCCGACAGCGACAGGGCCTGCTCAGCATGACGCCGGCAAGAAAGGACTTCGCATAATGACGGCAACGGCAGAGGCCAGACTGACACGCTTGCTCTCCATTGGCTTGTTAGCGCTCTATGATCTTGCGGCCGTGGTCGGCGCAACGATCATCGCGTTGGTGTTGCGCTTCGATTACCTGCGCGCGGAATATCTCTATGCCCATCGTTTGAGTGCGCCGCTGGTGTTCGCGACGTATTTGGCCTGCTTCTACACCTTTCGTCTCTACCGCTATCGCTGGTCGTTTGCCAGCGTGGAAGCCGTCTGGGCGATCTTCCTCGCCAATATCCTCGCCAGCGCGCTGAGCACCTTCTGGCAGGTGTTCATCGACGGCGTACATATGCCGCGTTCCATCACCATTATGACATGCATCTTCGCCACCGCGCTCATCGGCGGGCAACGCATCGTGCTGCGCTCCATCAGTCGCCACCTGGCGCGCGGGCACAACACGGAACCCCGCCCGCGCTGGCATGAAGAGCCGAAGCGCACGGTGATTCTCGGCGCGGAACATAGCGCCTCGGAAGTGCTGAGCGCGCTCGCCACGGACCGCGCCGGGCGCTATGACGTCATCGGCATCCTCGACCCGGACCCGCGCCACCACGGCACCTACCTGCGCGGCATCCGTATCCTGGGCGGCTGGGAGATGATGCACGAGCTGGTGCAGCGCCATGCCGTCGATGAAGTCATCATTGCCTGGCTGAACGGCTACAGCGATGATATGCGCGAATACGTGCTCGCCTGTTGCCAGCACAAGGTTGCCGTGCGCATGGTGCCGGTGACGGCGGAATGGCTCGAAAATCCGTCGGCGTCACGGCGGCAGATGCGCGTGGAAAACGTGCGCGTGGAGGATTTGCTGCACCGCCCCGCCACGCAGATAGCGCCCACGGACATGGAGCAGTATCTCACCGGGAAGCGCGTGTTGGTGACGGGCGCGGGAGGGTCGATCGGCGCCGAGCTCTGCCGGCAGATCAGTCAATTCGACCCGGCGCAACTCATCTTGCTCGGGCACGGCGAGAACTCCATCCATCACATCCGCCTGGAGTTGCAGCGCGCCTTTCCGGCCATGAACAACGCCACCGTCGCGGTGATCGCGGATATTCGCGATGCCGCACGCATCGAGCACACCTTCACACGCTGCCGCCCGCAGATTGTCTTCCATGCCGCCGCCCATAAACACGTGCCGCTCATGGAGGACAACATCGCCGAGGCCGTCAACAACAATGTGGCCGGTACCCGCAATGTCATCCGCGCGGCCACGGCGCATGGTGTCGAGCGCATGGTGTTGATTTCCACCGATAAGGCGGTAAATCCCAGCAGCGTGATGGGGGCGACGAAATTTCTCTGTGAGGAAATGGCGCGCGCCGAAGGGGAGCGCAGCGCCACCTGCTTCATCGCCGTGCGCTTCGGCAATGTGCTGGGCAGTCGCGGCAGCGTATTGCCGCGCTTCCAGGAGCAAATACTTTACGGCGGGCCGGTGACGATCACCCACCCGGAGATGCGTCGCTATTTCATGACCATTCCCGAAGCGGTCAGCCTGGTGCTGCGCGCGGGCTTTTCCGGGCAAACCGGGGAACTCTTCGTGCTCGACATGGGCCGCCCGGTGCGCATCGTCAGCCTCGCGGAGGACCTCATCCGCCTGTCGGGGTTGGTGCCCTACCGCGACATCGCCATCGAATTCTGCGGGCTGCGGCCGGGCGAAAAACTCTCCGAAGAGCTCTTCACCGATAGCGAAATGCGCCATGCCGCCACCGTGGAACGCGCCTTCGTGGTGAATCGACCGCGCTACATCGCCCAGGATATTCTGGATACGGAAATCGATGCGCTACTCGCCGTCGCCGCCGCCCACCATGACCAGGATACGCGAGCCAAACTGCAAGCGCTCATCCCGACCTTCCGTACGCCGGTGGGCACGCCGTAACGGCCTGTTGTTTGTGGGCGGGGGATAGCCGTGGGCCCTGTTCCAGACGGTGCTAAGGACTCCAGGCTGGGCTAATGTCAGCAGCACCGTTTGGAAGCCGCTGCAGGGCCGCAGCCCGGAGTCGCGCTCAGCCTGCCGCGAGATGCATGTCCGGGAAGGTACTATCGCAAAGCTGAGCGCGACTGCGGTCGGCTTCCAAACAGTGCTACGGACTAGAGGCTGGGCTGGTGTCAGCAGCACTGTCTGAAACAGGGCCATAGCCCGGCTATCCCCGCTATAATCAACAACCTTGCCTGGAGTCCTTTGCACCCACACAGTAGAACCACCGGTCTCTTCCCCGGCTCCAAAGGAGCCCGCAGCCACTAGCCACGGGTGGAGCAACGCGCAACCCGTGGACCGCGTCCGCCTATGAGGCCCAGCCCCGACAGGGGCGACAGACGTTTCTGTTGTCGCCCCTGTCGGGGCTGATCGATGGTGCAGACGGGTGATCCACCAGTTCCGCTGCGCTGCACTGGTGGCTAGTGGCTGCGTGCCCCTATCGGGGCAAGGGAAAGAGATCAGTGTTTGCTATCGACCATTTCGCTCATAAGCCCTGTGCCGAAATGGTAGTCACAGTCTGGAACAGGGCGCTAGCCCGGCCGTTCCCTATTGCCCCTGCGCGAAAGATCAACCGGCGGCCAGCGCGGCGAACTCGCGCTTGCCCACGGCGACGCCGCGCACCTGGCATTCCAGAAAGAGCGCGCCGCCCACGGCGGCGCCGGTGCGGTCGAGATAGAGGACATCGCATTGAAAGTGGACGCCTTCCACCTGTCCGAGGGCGATACGCGCCTCCAGCAGCTCCAGCACGTGTGCGCTCGCCCAGGCTTTCGCCTCCTCCAGGCCGGGAAATTCGCGCATGGCGACGGGTGAATGCGCCACATAGCCGTCATCGCTCGGGGTGATGGTGGCCTCCACGGTGATGGTCATCGCGCCGGTAATGGCTCCCACCGCGTTCGCCACCTCGGCATGTTCCGGCACGATGAGCTGCGCGCCGAGTTTGCGCGCGGCCTCGCCGGCGAGCGCCGCCGCCGGCGCGCCGATGGCGACCAGCGGGTTGCTGAAGCGCGCCTGCAATGTCAGCCCCTGAATATCCGTGCGATCCGCCAGCATATCGAGCAACGCGCGGTCCGCCGCCCCGGCCGGGAAGTCGGGCACCGGACATTGATGGCGGATGAGGCGGTGCATGAGGTGCACGGTCATCCAATAGGAGAAGGCATCGAGGATAAACTCCGCCAGGATGGCAGCGGTGACGCCCGCGCGCTCGGCAAACAAGGCGAGGGCGAGCTCGGCGGCCTCGCGGCTCCACGCCGTGAACGCGCCGTGGACGTGCAACACGTCGGTCGGCGTGAGCGTGGCGCGCTGCACGACGCCCAGCGTTTCCAAGCGTTTCACCGGCACCAGCGACGGGTCGAGCGCGCCGATACGGGTGGCCAGTTGCTCGCGCGAGAGCGGGCCCTCCGCCAGCGCCGCCAGCGTGCGGGTTTCGCTGGGGGCCAGGTCAGGCGGCGTGGCCGCGCCCACGCGTGCAAAGAATTCGACCGGCTGAATCAGCTCGGATTTCGTCTCCCGCGTCTCCCACAGCGCGCGCAGTTCCGCGATGACCGACGGGTATTCGTGCGCCAAGTAGGCGAGCGGAATGGCGCGGCGCGGCCCGATGAGCACGCGCTGCTCTCGCCCGAGCGTGATGGCGCTATCGCCGCCCAGCCCCACCGTCTCGATATCGATGGCGCGCACGTTGGTGGACCAGTCCGCCACGCGCGCCCCCTTGGGGGCCACCACCGGCTCGCCGGCGATGAGCAGCGCAATGTCGCTGGTGGTGCCGCCGATATCGACGACCAAGCCATCCGTCACCCCGGAGAGGAACTGCGCCCCGCAGACGCTGGCCGCCGGGCCGGAGAGGATGGTTTCCACCGGCGTGCGCCGCGCCAATTCCTCGCTCATCAACGTGCCGTCGCCACGCACCACCATGAGCGGGGCGTGGATGCCCTCGGCGGCCATCACCGACTTCACATGGGTGATGAGGTCGGCGATAATGGGCAGCAAGCGGGCATTCAGCGCCGCCGTCACCGTGCGCTTAATCGAATCGAGCTGCATGCTTAATTCATGCGCGCAGACCACGGGCAATGTCGTCATGCTGGTGACGATCTCGCGAGCGCGCTGCTCGTGCGCCGGGTTCATCACGCTCACCATGCCGCTGATCGCCAGCGCGCTCACTTGCTCGTGATCGAGCAGCTCGCGCACGGCGTCGCGCAGCGCCGCCTCGTCGAGCGGTTCGATCTCATGCCCGGTGATATTCATGCGCCCCGGCACCGCGCGCACCGGGCTATGCGCGACGCGCGCCAGATCATAGTCATCAAAGCCCAGCGCCAGCGCGCCGACCTTGCTGCCCTTGCCCTCGACGATGGCGTTGGTCGCCAGCGTGGTGCTCAGCGACACCAATTGCACCTGGGCGACCAACGCGTGCGGCAGTTTGCCGATGGCGGCGGCAACGCCGCGGCTCAAGTCATCTTTGGTCGTTAACGCCTTGGCTTTCGCCCGTACCTGTTGCGTGTGAAAATCTACGATCACGGCATCCGTATAGGTGCCGCCCGCATCAATGCCTAACCCGAACTCCACTGCCCCACTCCCTCGTGCTGTGATAAAGCCGTTCCATGATAGCATAGACGCAAGGGCGCGTTCCCATCACCGGGCAAAAATGTGAGAATTTTCTGCCAAGGATTTGTGCGCGCCGAGGAAGAATACGGATTGTGTGTTGTCATGCACGCTGCGTTTAGCGTTTAGGGGACGATGGCACGCGAGATTCCCAGACGCTAGACGCTAGCTGCGCAGAGTAAGCGTCTGTAGCGCGCGCCCGCTGTGGCGCGCCTGTGGTGCGACCGTATCCGTGCGGCGTAAGGGAGCCAGGGGCCAAGTTGGGAACGCTCCGGCGCTCTCGCGGGCACGGATCGGCATGCGAGACAGGCGCGCCACAGCGGGCGCGCGCTACG
>DASXVL010000192.1:0-15246 GCA_036504255.1 Armatimonadota bacterium
GCGCGCCCGCTGTGGCGCGCCTGTGGTGCGACCGTATCCGTGCGGCGTAAGGGAGCCGGGTGCCAAGTTGGGAACGCTTAGGCGCTCTCGCCGCACGGGTCGGCAGGCAAGACAGGCGCGCCACAGCGGGCGCGCGCTACACCGAGGAGAGGGCCGGTGAGGGACGATTTCCGTGCGAGCGGCGCTCCACCGGGGACAGTCCAGTACCGGGCGACAGACGTTCCTGCTGTCGCCCCTTCAGGGCTGGCTGCTCTTGTATACGGTGATCCACCAGTTCCGCTGCGCTCCACTGGTGGCTAGTGGCTGCGAGCCCTTTTCAGGGCTAGAGGAAGAGACCGGTGTTTTCTTATACGGGCTTGGGCCGTGTGAGCGTCCGTAGTAAATTACAGCGCCCGGCCCGCTGACAAATCAGCAGGTCGGGCGCTGTCGCGGACGGGTTTTTCGTAGACGCTAGGGCGTCCGCGTGCCGGACACGGTACTGTTACCGTTGAAGACCCAGGTGTCTGTCACGCCATCGGGCCAGCCGATGGTGGCGCCATCGGCGTTGGCGGTGATGGTGGGAAGCGGGTCTCCCTCACGATAGGGATAGAGGAAGACGCGGAACTTCGGTTCATCGCTGCTCCCCGTGGCCTTGAGGCGGAACGCGGGGCCTTTATTCTCCAAGGTATCGGGGCGAATGCGATCGAAGTCCTCGGCGGTGAAGGTGATGCCCGTGCTGGGATTCAGTATCTGCACGAGCAGCTTGGGCGCGTTGGTCGGCGCGTCCACCTTGAGCCAGCCCGTCGGCACCGGCGTGATGTCCGAGAGGCGCGTGTAGTAGCTGCCCGCCGGGAACGCCGGGGTGGGCACGGCCACCGGATTGAAGGTGTCCGGGGCGATGAGCAAGGCGGCAAAGCGCAGGTCGGTATGGCCCATGCCGCCGTCATTGAGACTGAAGGTATGCGCGCCGGCCGTTAGCGCCGTACTCCCGAGCGCTTGTTGCCAGTGCACGTCGGCGTTGATCGCCGTTTGCCCGTAAATGATCGCCGGAGTGGTTGGCTTGGTGTCAAACCAAATATTCATCCGGTTATTCCACGGGGTCCAATATTCCCGCCCCATCAACAGCCAGGCTTTGTAATTCCCTGCCGTCGTAATATTGAACGAGGCGGTGATGGTGGCGCGTTGATTATACGCGACCGCCGGATTGATGTGGAAATACGCCCCCGCATCCACGGGCGTCAGGCGGCAGGTCGTGCTGTTCACCGCCTCATAGGTGTTCCCCAGGCCGGAGAGCATCTGCCAGGTGTAGTTATGGTACGCCGAGTCCTTGGCGATGTCGTCGAGGATCAGCGCGTACTGGTGCGCGCCACTGACGCGCACGGCGGTACGATTGGCGCGCAGCACCGGGTTGTACGGTTTGGACCAGAAGCCGTCGATCATCGTCCAGATGGTGCCCAGTTCGTTGGGCGGGATGCGGCTCTCCATTTGCGTCTGATAATCGTAGGCCTCCTTAGCATTCCCGGTGATGGCGGTATACCAACTGGTATCCGTGTAATTGGTAATCTCTCCATAGTGCGGGAAGTAGCCTTCGCCCGCGCCGTCGATGAGCAGTTCGTTATGGAAGATGTCCTGCGGCGCCCAACCGCCGCCGTCGATCGCCCACATGCGGCCTTTGCCCATGAGGGTGAAGGCATTGCGATCCGCGTGCATATGGGAGGGACCAGCGCCGATGGGATCGCTCTGGAATTCCAGGTACATGTCGTCCGTGCTCCAGCCGGAGCGCATGTAGGCCAGGCCGTTATAGGCAAAGTAGCCGGAGAGCGGCAGGTTCAGGCTCGCCGCCGTCACGGTGTCGTCCGGGGCCACCTGCCACAGCACGGTCGTCGCGGAGCTCGACACGCCAGTGGAACAGCCGCGCTGGTAGTTGGCGTTGATCCACTTGACGGTGCGGTCGCCCGGATACATCTGGGTCAGCAGGTAATAGATCTCGCCCTGGCCGACCGTCTGGTCCGTGGTATCCTGCAGGTCATTGAAGTCCTTGCCCCAGGGGAACAGGTCGTGCGCCCACCAGGTCGGCACTTTGCTCAGATGGGCATGCGTGAAGATCGGCTCGCCGCGCCGCGCCAAGGCGGCGTAGGCGTACGCGCCGTTGGTCATGCCGTAGGAGAAGTAGTGTATGCTCTCCACCGGGCACCCTTCCGCGCCGATGCCGTAATCCAGATAGTCGGTGAGGCTGGATTTGGCCTTGGTATACCACTCCGACTGATAGCCGGTTTCCCCTTCGATGGCCAGCACACTCAACTGGAATGAGCCGGTGATGAAGGGCACCCAGTTGTAATTGCGCGCCGAGGCCGGCCCGTAGAAGCCGTAGTCCGCGCTATCCAACTGGACTTCCCACACCTCGCCGATGGCGGCGAGCCACTGGCGCACTTCCTGCTGCTCAGAGGCGGTGAGGTAGTTGAAGAGCCAGTCATAGGCGAGGGCAACCCCGCGCACGTTGCGTGAATAGTCCATGCCGCTGGTGCTGGTGGGGACGTTGCGCACAAAGGCGAGCAGCGCCCGCTTCGTGTAGGTGACTTTCGTCGCGTCTTGTCCCAGCAGGCAGGCCAGCGCCGCCTGTTCGAGGGTGCTGGTGTACGTCTGCCGTTCGGCGTCGGTCAACACCGGGGTGTTGCCGGCTTCCAGGCGGGTGAGATAGCCATAGACCGCGGACGTGGTCGTCCCCAGGTCCGTGGCCTTCCCCACACAGGCGTTGTAGCCGCCCAGCGCCGGGTTCGTCGTGATGCGCTGGCGCAATGACGGCAGCTCGGCAGCCGTAAAGACGATGCGCGGATGCACGCCGGTGGCCGGCTGGCTGCTGGTGACCAGCACATCGTCAAAGGACAACAAGCGCCCGGACGGTGTGGGATCGGTGTTGTTCAAGAAGCTGATGTTGACGATCTGGTAGAAGGCGGGCGAGAAGGTGGTATCCGTGCCGGTGAGCACCTGCGTCCCATTCACCGCCAATACCAGCGTGCCGTCGGGGTTCCAGGTAAAGGTGACGGTGTTCCAGCCGGCGGTCAGCGGCGACGTGCCCAGCGTTATCGTGCTGACCGTCGCCACCGAGGGTGCGCCGGCGCCGGCGCCGTCCTTGGTCTCTTTCAGAATCTGGAACGTCGTTTTGCCCAGATTCACGCCATAGCCCGAGCTATTGTAGTCATAGCCGTATTGCGAACCTGCCGAGGTGCGGAAGAACCAGCGACTGTTCCAGTTGTTGTCACCCGTGGCGTCGGCGTTGATGCGCAAGGTCATCGTCAGCGGCGCGCCGGAACACGGCGTCACGTTGGTGCTGTGCAGACACACGGTGCGCGTCGTGCCGCCGGGGGTCTGCAGCACTTTATTGGTGCTATCGAGGGGATCATTCACCACCACGTAGCTGTTGGTATTGCTCCAGATCGGATTGCTCGTGACGTTCCCATCATTGAAGGGATCGTAGAAGAGGCCGGTCGGCGCGCTGATATTCGTCACCAGGATGTTGTCGAAATACAGCTTATAGCCGGTTCCGTTATTCAGGAAGTTGGTACTGGCCAGTTGCGCCAGCGCCAAGGCATGCGTGGTGTCAGTGCCGGTCACCACCGTGGTACCGTTCACCGCCAGCGAGAGCGCGCCGCCCTGACCCCAGGTAAAGCTCACGCTGTTCCAACCCGTGGTGTAGATGGAGGCACCCAGCGTCGCGGTCGCGACCGTGCTGCTGCCCGGCACGCCGGAGCCGCCACCGTCTTTGGTGATTTTTTCAATGGCGAAGGTGCGCCCATCACCGTTGAGCGCCAGGCCGTAGCCCGAGCTATTCCAATCCGTGCCGGATTGCGTGCCCGTGGCGATGCGGAAGGACCAGCGACTGCTCCAGGTGCTGTCGCCGACATCCTGGGCGTTGAAGCGGAAGGTCAACGTCTGCGGCACACTGTAGCTCGGGGTGACCGCGCTGCTGCTCAGCGTCGTGGTGCGTGTGGCGCCGCCCGGAGTTTGCAGCGTCTTGTTCGTACTGTTGAGCGGATCATTAACCACCAGGTAGGCGTTCGGATTGCTCCACGCCGGCGCGGCGGCAAGTTCGGCGTCGGTGAAGGCATCCGTAAACACCGTGTTCGGAATGACGTCGGTGACGACGATGTCGTCAAAGGAGAGAAGCCGACCGGATGGCGAGGGGTTGGAATTGTTCAAAAAGTTGGTGTCGGCTAATTGGTAAAAGGCCGGGGTGAAGGTGATATCCGTCGCCGTCAACACGCGGTCACCGTTCAGGTAGAGGGTCAGTGTCCCATTGGTCGCCCAGGTGAACAGCACGGTGTTCCACCCGGCCACAAACGGGGAATTCGTCAACGTCACCGTCGCGACGGTTACTGTTAAGGGCGTATTGACCCCGCCCCCATCTTTCGTGGTTTTCTCGATGAGGAAGGTCTTTTTATCACCACTGAGGCAGAAGCCATAGCCGGAACTATTCCAGCCGAAGCCGGATTGCAAGCCGGCCGTGGTGCGCAGTGACCAGTGGGAATTCCAATAATTGTCACCGCCGGCGTCGGTGTTGATGCGCATGCTCAGCGAGAGCGGAGTGCCGGTCGAACTCGTGACATTCGTACTATGGGTGGTGCAGGTGCGCGCGAAGCCGCCCGGGGTCTGCATCACCTTATTCGTACTATTCAGCGGATCATTGGCGACCAGGAAACCGCTGCCGGACCACCATGTGGGATTTGCGGTGAGATCCCCATCCGTGAAGGAATCGGAAAACAACACCGTGGCGTGCGCTGGTTGGACGCTTGCCAGCGTCCAGAGCAGCAGCAGACCGATCATATAATGCACTACTCGTCTCATATATAGCACTCCTTTCAAAGGGGCCATCCAGGGTGACTATACTGGACTCCTGTCAAGAATACATGCAATCTTTCCCATGAGGCAGAATTATGCCATAGGCGCTTCACCTCTCTCAACGATATCCAATTGCGATAATCGCTTTAGCACACGGCAACGATCTCGTCCGCGACAATTCACCAAGATACCCCATTCTCGTATCTCGACACGCCGGTGTCAAGAAGTGCAGGAGCCCAGACCGTATTAAACAAGTTAAATTAAACAGTACACGAATGCATCACTCGGTACGTGCACATTCTGCATAAGCTATGAATGTTGTTTTCGGCAAGCGCTTCGGGGCAGCACTGGGGTGTTTGTCAGGCTTACTGGGAAAGGCCCCATCCCCGCCTTCCCCCGTTACGACAGGGGAAGGAGTGAGTCGCGCAGCACGTTACCCTCCCTTGCCGTAGCGAGGGAGGGCTGGGTGGCAAAGCCCGAGCCAGCCGAGGGGTGGGAGCCTTTTTTAGCGCGAACACGAACTTCGAATGCGCAGACGATTTCCCTGCCGCTTTTCGCACATAAAATATCTGCACCCGGGCGGGACACCTGGGGAATAAGCCTCACATCGACCTGATTTTCAGAGAACATCCTCACGATGCACAACCGGTCACGCCTACCAGCGATCCTCCCATGTGACATGTCTCATGAGGTAGAGCCTTCTTCGCCCAATCGGTCGGGCAAATAATCGTGTTATCATCATACCGTAGCATGCCCCGCTGCGACCCCTCACTATTTTTTGCCACCAATAAAGGGAGAAGCATTATGCATCATCGTGCGTTATCTTTCCTTAGCTGTGTCGTCGTCCTCTGCGCCCTCCTCACGCAGGGGATGTGCCAGCAGGTTTGGTCCGTGAAGCGCGTGGCCGCAGCGGATTTTGACCGTGCGTTCACCACCGCCCCCGAAAACGCCGCCCGCGTAAAAGCGGCGGGTAATCTCGCCGGGGCGAAGCCGGGCGAGTGGTTCGGTTTGACGGGGTGGTTCGAATACGATGTCACCGTGCCCGAGGGCGGCTGGTATGAATTATCGGCGTTGCCGGATGGCGGAGGCGAGGTCAATTTCCTCATCGATGGCCAACTCGACATCTTCGGGGAAGGGGGCGCCGCGAAGGTCGCGAATGTGTGGCTCGACACCGGGAAACACACCATTCGCCTCTCGCGGTTTTTCTGGACCGGTTTTAGCGCCATTACGGGATTTGAGTTATCACGCTCGCAGGCCATGCTCGCGCACAATGTTTTCGTGGACGTACGCCGCGGCGAGAGCTTTATCAAGCAAGGCCGCGCCAAGACGATAGCGGTGACCTCCGGCGGGTGGGCGGAGCGCGGGACGCTCACCATCCGGGTGACGAATACGGCGACCAACGCGGTCACCTATACTACGAAGGTGAAATTCGCGAAGTCGGCGCGCCCGGTGACCAAGACCGTCGCGTTGCCCTGCCCGACGGCCGGCGCGTTTACGCTCAGCTACTTCGACGGCGACAAGCCGATTGCCACGCGTGACCTCCGCCCCTTCAGCTATACCGTCATCGATGCCACTCCCGTCCCGGCGACCGGTGGCGCGTTGAAAAAGACGCTGCTCAGCGAGGTCGATTGCGTGAAGCAGGCGCCGGATTTTCACTCGTATTACGATTATGCGACCACCCCGTATCCAGAGGGCCTGTCGCGCCTGGTGGAGCGCCCCTTCGGCAGCTACCGCGAGACCGGCAGTTGGGGCTATCGCAGTTACCAGAATCCCAGCAATCCGTGTTGGTTCGCCTACAAATTCACGGTGCCCGCGCCGCAGCAGCCGTATCTGCTGGAGATCGACTATCCCGATGACGCGGCGCGGACGTCGCTTTTCGCCATTCGCGAAAGCGGGGCGCTCGCCTATCCGATCTGCAGTGGGCCGGATACCGGCGGGCCTTACCAGACGACCTATCAACTGCAGACACACACGATACTCTTCTGGCCGCGCACGACGGACCTGCGCTTTTTGGTGATCCCTCCCTTCAGCGATTCGCGCGGCGCGGTGGCGAAATTTCGCGTGTACCGGATCGACGGTGAGCTCCCGCTATTAAAGACCCCCGCCAGCGGAGGGCGGCATTACCTGAACTGGTATGAAGAAGGCACGAATTTCTCGGCCATGTACGGCATGCCCACGCCGGACACCGCGGGGATGGTGACGGCTGCCGCACGCTGGGCGCGCGCGGTGGCGTATGTCGGCGGCGACACGCTGGCCCCGACGGCCTCGGTGTACCAGATGTGCCTCTTTCCCTCAAAATATTCCCCGAACTTTGCGCGTGACGATTCGCCGGACTACCTGCGCCTGCTGTTGCTGAATTGCGAAAAGTATCACCTCTCGTTCATGGCCGATTTCTATCCCGAATCACGGGAACTCAGTTGGGTGTACAACGACCAGCCCGACCCGAAACCCAATTTCTCGGTGAATCGCAACGGGCAAGTGCAGAAGGCGATCACCGGTTGCCTGTTCTCACCGGTCCACCCGTCGGTGGAGCGGCAGGTGATGCAGATGGTCGGTGAATTCGCCGACCGCTATAAAGACTCCCCTGCCCTGAAAGGGATCATCCTGCGGCAGATGGAGTGGGCCAACCACGGTCTCTATAATTTCAATAATCTGGACTGGGGCTACGATGACTACACCGTGGGCCTCTTTGCACAAGAGACGGGCGTGACCGTCCCGGCGACGGCCGGCGATTCCGGGCGTTTCGCGGCGCGCTACGACTGGCTGATGGCGCACGCAAAGGAACAATGGATCGCCTGGCGCTGTGACAAGATCACGCGTCTGTACCAGCGCATCCGCGACCGCCTGCGCCAGGCCCGTCCCGATTTGCAGGTGTACGTGACGATCTACAGCGAGTATGCGAACGGCTTGACAGGCGCGGGGATCGACCCCGAGCGCTTGAAGAAACTGGACGGGATCGTCTTGGTCGACGCGCGGGCGGGATATGGACGTATGGGTAATGAAGCCGGCGATTACAAGACCCGCGACTTTCTGCTGAACCCCGCGAAGCTCAACGAGTTCGTCGCGCCGACGGGCGCGTCGGCCTTCCTCAACGGCACCAATTACATCGAGGCGACGGAGCAGGTGGCGCGGCCACAGGATATGGGCTTTCCCGCCGGGACCCGCGCCACGTGGATGAGCGGGGTGGCCAATCCCTCCGGACGGCAATACCTGGAGCGCTTCGCCGTGCAACTCGCCGAGGCGGATGCGACGATGCTGGGCGACGGCGGGAATGCCTACACGCTGGGACAGCCGTTGCTGCGCGAGTTCCTACAGGAGTTCCGCGCGCTGCCGGCGGTGCGTTTCACCCCGCGCGTCGATGCGCGCGATCCGGCGGCGGTATGGGAGTTGCGGCGCGCGCAGGATTTCCTCTTCTACGCGGTGAACCGCGAAGGGTACCCGGTGACGCTGACGGTCACGCTCTCCGGCGCGGGCAAAGTCTCCCGCCTGGCCACCGGAGAGCCGGTGGCAGTCAAAGGCGGCCAGTTTACCATCGCCTTGCAGCCCTACCAGTTGCTCGCCTACAAAGCGCGCGCGGGGATGACAATACGGCAGGTGAGCGCCGGTTGCCCGCCCGCCGCCGTGGAGCGTGCGCAAATCCTCGCCGCCTGGATCGCGGCGGTCCAGGCCGAGGTGGCGGCGAAGAAAATCCCCCTCGACAATGCGAGCTACCGCACGGATCTGCAGGCGACGGCCGACGAGGTCGCGGCGGCGCTGCAGGCCGGCCATTACTGGCGCGTGCGCACGCTCCTGGAGTCGCCGACACTGTACAACGTCTTCCAGACCATCAAACGGTATCCGCGCTTTACGCCCTTCAAGGTCAAGCTGAACACGCTCATCCCCAGTTGGTGGATGGCCGGGGCGGTGACACGCAGCTATCCGCAAGCGCGATCGGCGGACGCGGATGGCCTGTCCGCGCTGCTCGCCGGGTCGAAGACCGAACCGTGCCCGGCGCTTGGGGAGAACATGCCCTTGGTGACGTGGACGACGAAAACCGTGGACTTCACGCCGCCCTTCTCCGTCGTAGGTCCGCAGCGTTTCACGCTCTGGACGCGCCTGGCGGTCTATCCGCACGCGCCGCGCCTGACGGTGACCGACGCGACGGGGAAGGCCATTGCCATCCAGGCGCAGTCAACGGAGACGGGCCTGCAACTCGCCTCGTCCGCGACACCGATCCTGCTGGAACCGGGGAAAACGACGCTCACCTTCACCGTCGAGGGGGCGGGCCAGCCGTATCTGCAGCAGCTCTTCCTCGCGCCGGAGTTCACCCTGCTATCCGCCGACAAACTGCGCTTCGTCGGCTATTTTCCCAATAAGGACATGAGCAACTGGGAGACAGCCCTGGGGCCGGAAGCACCCGACGGGTGGAATCCCGCGGCGACGTTCGACGGCTTCGTTGGGAAGGACACGGTCAATGTCCGCTGGCAGCCATTTCCGACGGAGATGTACGACAACACATTTCTGGGGCCGAATCGCTGCCCGCCGGGACCGCCAGGACCCAATATGATTGCCTACACGCACACCAAGATCACCGTACCGACCGCGCGGACGGCGGTCCTCTTCTTCAACGGTAAGTCCAAGGCGCGCATTTTCCTGAACGGCACGCTGCTGGTGGACTCGGTGCAGGCAAAGTATAACCTGGACTGGTATACCGGACGCTTCGTGGTGAACCTGCCGCTCAACAAAGGTGAGAATCACCTGCTGGTGAAACTCGCCAATGGCGATGGGCCCAATGATCGCGCCTGCTATCTCCACGCCGAGATCAGCGATCCGGGTGATCTGCTGCTCGAACCGTAAGTTCAGCAGGTGATAGGATGTTTGGTAACGCGCAAGGCGCTGGGTCATCCCAGCGCCTTGCGCGTTTGTGTTGATTGGTCGGGACGGCGGGACTCGCTGCGGCTCGAACCCTTCCAAACTGGGCTATGGCCCGGCTATCCCCGTGTGCTTTGATCCGGAACTGTCACACGCTGGGAGTCTCCCCGGCAGAGCCGGGGGTTTACCCGGGATGAATTAAATAAACAGGTTGACGTTCGCGTCGTCCGCGCAGCCCAGGTAGCTGGCCACACCGCCGATTTCCACGCCGTCAATCAGTTCTTCCGCCTTGATGCCCATCACATCCATAGACATGGAACAGGCGATGAACTTGACGCCCATATTTTGCGCGTCGCGCAGCAATTCTTCCGGGGTGGCCACGTTCTTCGTCTTCATCACGTATTTCATCATGGCGGTGCCCATGCCGCCCATGTGCATCTTCGACAGGGTGGCGCGCCGCGCGCCGCGCGGCATCATCCAGCCGAACATGGCTTCCAGCAGGTTCTTTTTCACTTTGACGCCTTCCGGCTTGCGCAGCAGATTCAACCCCCAGAAGGTGAAGAAAAGCGTCACTTCGTTGCCCATGGCGGCGGCGCCGCTGGCGATGATCATGGCGGCCATGGCTTTATCCAGGTCGCCACTGAAGACGACGAGGGTTTTTTTATTCTCTGACATAGTGCTCCCTTATCCTTTTCGAATGACAGCGGTAATCACGCCGGCGTCTTCGCTCAACGACACCAGTTCGTTCTTCGTTTTGCGGCACCACGCTTCGATGTCTTTCTTAAAGCCCATATCGGTGACGCTGATGGTGACGCTGTCCCCGCTCTGCGCGGTTTTCATCTGCTGAAAGAGTTGCATAATCGGACCCGGGCATTGCATGCCCCGGCAATTCAGTGTGTAGTCAGTCATGAGATTCCTCCTCGATCAAATCAGTCATTCCGTCTCATAAGGCCAGGCGGACATGCCGCCATCGAGAATGCGCACATCGCTAAAGCCGTTCCGCTCCAACAGCAGCGACCCGGCATAGGCGCGCCTGCCGACTTTACAGACCACCACGGTCGGACGCGTGGCGTCGAGTTCGCCGAGCCGTGCGTGTAATTCCTGCAGCGGGATGTTAATCGCGCCGGGGATGGCGGCGATGAGAAACTCGGGCTCGGTGCGCACGTCCAGCAGTTGCAGTTGCGGATCATCCAACGCGAGATCGCTCGGCGAGACGCCGCGCACTTTGCCGGCCAGTTTGTTGAGCATAACATTGGCGGCGACGATGCTCGACGACAGCGCTGAGGCAAAAGGCGGGGTATAGGCCAGGTCCATGCCGGAGAGCTGCTCCACGGTGATGCCCATGGCAATGCCCAGCGCCAGCGTGTCGATGGGTTTGTCCACCACGCCTTCGCCCACCACTTGTGCGCCGAGCAGGCGATGGGTGGATTTATCGGCGATGAGCTTGGTGATGATCAGGCGATTGCCGGGAAAGTAATGCGCGCGGTCCGGGGTGGGCACCAGCACGGTCTCGATATCGAATCCCGCTTCGCGCGCCTCTTCGGTACTCAATCCGGTCCGCGCGGCGTTCAGCGCGAATAAGCGTACAATGGTGGTCCCTTGCACGCCGGGGAACGCCTCGTGACGCCCGAAGAGGTTGGCGACCACCAGCCGCCCGGTCTTGTTCGCGGTCGAGCCCATGGGTGAGTAGGTGTCTTTGCCGGTAATGCGATTCCGCACGGAGGCGCAGTCGCCCACCGCGAAGATGTCGGGAAGATTGGTCTGCAAGTACTCATCGACGATGATCAACCCGCGCCGGTCCGTGGCAATGCCGGCGGCCGCGGCGACCTCGGTGTTCGGGCGAATGCCCGCGGAGAGGATGACCAGGTCCGCGTCCAGCGTGCGCGCATCGGTGGCGACACCGACCGCTTCGCCGTGCGCATTGCCGAGAATGCGCGTGACGGCTTCCCCGGTATAGACCTGCACGCCATGCTCAACCAGGTGGTTCTTCGCGAGAGCGGCAATCTCCGGGTCGAAGCCGGGCAGGATCGCCGACTTGAGTTCGACAACGCTCACCGTCAGCCCTTGATGCGCCAGATTCTCCGCCATCTCCAGGCCGATGAAGCCCCCGCCGATCACCACGGCGCTTTTCAGCTTGCCGGTATCGAGCAACGCGCGAATCTTCTTCGCGTCGGTCAGCCCGCGCACGGTGGAGACACGCTTCAGCGTGATGCCGTCAATCTGCGGCAGGATCGGCACGGCGCCGGTGGCGATAATCAGTTTATCATAGGGAAAGGCGCTCTCCGTGCCGTTCGTCAAATCGCGCACCAGCACGGAATGCGCCGCCGGATCAAGCTGTAGCGCTTGATGACGCGTGAGCACAGTGATGCCGTTCTCCTGCATGAACTCATCCGGCGTGCGCACGATCAGCTCTTTCGCCTCACTGATCTCACCACCCACGAAGTAGGGCAACCCGCAGCCGGCATAGGCCACGTACTCGTCCTGGGTCACAATGGTGACCTCGGCGTCGGGATATTCGCGTCGGGCGCGCGCTGCCGCTTTCGTGCCGGCGGCCACGCCGCCAAGAATGAGTAATCGCATCAGGGGCATCCTCTCACCATGAAAGATTTTTAAAATCATAGCACCACGCATAATACTTGTCAACTATATAACTAGAAAGTTGAGAGCAACTAATCCAGGGTAAGCCACCGGTTCTGCCGGGAGACTCCCTGTATGTGGCAGTTCCGGGACTCAGGATGCCCTTGGGCGTGGTTGCCCTATCGAAGCAAACGGGATAGCCGGGCTATGGCCCAATGCCATTCAAAAAAGCTCTGTCTGTACGAGAAACGCTCACCCATAAGAACAGACCAGTCTCTTCCCCTCCGGCTCCGAAGGAGCCCGCAGCCACTAGCCACGGGTGAAGCAACGCGGAACCCGTGGACCATGTCCGCCCCTGATGCCCAGCCCTGAAAGGGCGACAGACGTTTCTGCTGTCGCCCCTTCAGGGCTGATCGATGGTGCAGCCAGAGGTTGCTCCCGCACCATCGCCGGTTTTTTTTCCTGCGCGCAACCGGCGCACCCGGTGCGGGACAGTGAAGCTCAAAGCGTTTCTCTTTCCGAATGAAGCTAGCTTATTTGCATGGAACAGGGCCATAGCCCGGCTATCCCCGATCGGAAAGGACAGCCTGGAAGGGATCACTGACGAGGCGCAGAGCCAAGTCACAGTACACCGATATGAGGGTACACGATATCAAGCTTCCGGCTCTGCGGAGGTCCAGGACTTTGATAGATCTGGATATTGACAGCGCTCTTTTATTTGGCTAAACTACCAAGTATCAAGGAGATCTCATGAACCGTGCCCTCTATACGCAAAAAGCGCAGATTATCAAAGCGCTGGCACACCCCAGTCGCCTCATGATGATCGATGCGCTGGCGGAAGGCGAGAAGTGCGTCTGCGAGCTCCAGCGCCTGGTCGGGTCCGACATGTCCACGGTGTCCAAGCATCTCACGGTCATGCGGAACGCCGGCATCGTGGCCGACCGTAAAGAGGGATTGCAGGTGTTTTATCGCCTGCGGGTTCCCTGCATCTTGCGTTTTTTTGATTGCATCGACGCGGTGCTGCGTGCCAATACGACAGCGCCCGCGCGTGCGCGTGGTAAATCGTGATGGTTTTTTGCCTCGTTACTTGGCTATTATACCAAGTTTGAGTATCGTTCATGCAAGACAACACATCATCGTGTTGTTGTGAGAACGGTGGCTCGGACGGCGTGGTGAAGAGCGCCGGTCGCGGGCCGCAAGCCGAGGAAGTGCAGCGGTGGATAACGGGTTAACCCGAACACCAGCCTGCTCGCAGGGTAGGTGCGGAGAAGTTCTGCGGAAGCGGTGGGGCTCCTACCCACAAACAGACTATAATTTCGCATTAACGAACGAACGTAAAGGAGGACTCACATGGCAAATTGTTGTGGCAAAGGCGACGTGTTACTGTTCGCCTGCTCCGGTGGCTCGAATGTGGGCCAGATTTCCAATGACGCCGCCAAGGCGTTGGACCAGTTAGGCCAGGGCAGTTTCTTCTGCCTCATCGGTGTCGGCGCGCAGTTGCCGAACTTCGTCGAACGCACGAAGAAAGACGGTACCACCGTGGTGGCCATCGATGGCTGCGGCATGGCCTGCGCGAAAAAAGCGTTGGCGAACGTCGGCGCAACGGCGGATGCCTATGTGGTGGTGACTGAACTCGGCATCGAGAAGGGACATCACTTTAACTACACCCAGGACGAAGTGGGCACGACAGCCAAGGCGGTTGTCGATGCGCTTCACAGCGGCAAATGTTGTCAGGAATAAGGAGACACCGATGAGTGCGGTACATGTAAGGATCCAAGCCGGAGTCTGCGGCTTTGTCACCGAGGTGACCGCCACCGCCGATGACGAACAAGCCGTGAAATTCAGCATCACCAGTTCTTGCGCCAATATCCAGGCACTGGCCGCCGCCCTCCCGCCACAGGTGGATGCCTACGAGGAGATCGGCACGGGATATGAAGGAGAATTGTGGACAGCCATGCGCGGGGTACTGCGGGGCTGCTGCAGCGGATGCGTGGTGCCTCCGGCCATCTTCAAGGCGATGCAGGTGGCAGGTGGCGTGGCATTGCCCAGTGACCCGACCATGCATTTCGAGCAGATCGCGGAGACCGTATGACCGCGACGCATGGCAACATGGCGCTCGGCGCCGTGTGACTCCCTTCCTACCTTCGACAAGGCTATGGTCGGTCAGCGTCAATCCCTCGGCAACATTGGTGCGAGGGATTGGCGCTGACGCAACACACCTGCCCTCACGCGGCGCGACGCGCCTCGCCCGCCTGGGCAGTCAGGTAGCGCTGAAACCACTCGGTGGCCAGCCGTGCCACCGCTTCCAGGGCGCCGGGCTCTTCAAAGAGGTGGGTCGCCCCCGGCACGATCGCCAGGTGCTTCTCCGCGCTCATCTTCTCATAGGCGTGTTGGTTCATCTGGATAACCAGATCATCGTTGCCCCCGACGATCAGTAACGTCGGCGCCTGCACGCGCGCCAGCGCTGCCGCGGCCAGGTCGGGGCGTCCGCCGCGCGACACGACCGCCTGAATTTCGACGCCGAGTTCCGCCGCCGCATTGAGCGCCGCGGCAGACCCCGTGCTGGCGCCGAAATAGCCGAGGGGCAATTGCTGGAGTGCGGGCTGTTGTCCCACCCAACGCGTCGTCTGCACCAGCCTTTGCGTCAGCAACTCGATATCAAAGCGGCGCTCGAATTCCCGGTCTTCCACCGGTGTCAGCAAATCGAAGAGTAACGTGCCGATTCCGCCCTCACGCAAAACGCGCGCCACGTAATTATTGCGCGGACTCAAGCGGCTGCTGCCGCTGCCGTGGGCAAAGATAACCAGACCGCTCGCCCCATCGGGCACGCCCAATATCCCGGGCAACGAGACGTGCTCCAGCGCGATCGTGACTTCATGCGGTTGTATCGCCATGCTCTCTCTCCTTTCACATCAGGTGATTGTTAGAAACTGTTTTGAAAGTATCCGTTGCCGTCTCACGGGTCTTTTTCGGGTCTGGCGACGTTGGCGTTCCTGCCATGTA
>DASXVL010000193.1:0-5707 GCA_036504255.1 Armatimonadota bacterium
ATTCTGCGCCCGCGCCTTCCAGCCCAAGGCTGGAAGATTATTCCATGAGAGGCGGAAGTGCACATCCTCCATAAGAAGATCGGTGGTGATCAAGAGCAGATCACCACCCGGGCACGTAATGGCCGCCGCATCGTCACCGATGGCGAGTTGCGTGTGTGCCGTGGGGGGCAAACTCGCCGCGAGGCGTGCGATTAAGGCGTCTTCGCCGGAGGGCATGAACGCGCTCACGATTTTGTGAGATCCCGGCTGATGTAGAAGACTTTCCAGGTGTTGGCGATGAAGCGAAGATAGATCTTGCGCCCGTTGATCATGCGTACCGTGGCAATCTGGCCATCATCGGAGACGCGCGGCTCAGTCCGCGTGTCGATATTCAGACTCGCCAGTTCTTGGTAGCCCCAACTGACCGCTTTTTGTCGTACGAACGCGCCGGCAAACGGCGTCGTTTCGTTGAAGGATACGGTGACGATGGAACTGCCCGCACGGATCACTTGCGCCGTGTTGGTATCGACCAGTCGCTCAAGTTCGATAGCGTCATTTTTTGACACGACCGCGAAGAAATGCTGCGCTGCGCGCATGACCGGGTGTTTTGCCGACGAAAGCTGCGCGATCATGGAATAGACGAGAACGCCCAGCACGATCGCACCGAAAACAAGAAACGTTGTCCAGGAACGCATGGTCCGTACAACCTCCAAGAGAGAGTAATCACGATTACGTACTATTATACCCCAATATGGGACCCCGGTGAACCTCCAATTTGCTGAAGGGGTCGAATTGCCCGGCGACCAACACAGCGGCGGCCCGGATACCATGCATCCGAGCCGCCGTCTATCCGGGAGCGGTCGTTATTTGAGATACGGCGCCAGTCGTTTTTGCAGCACGTCCTTCTCCACCGCGCCGATGATCTTATCGACAAGCACACCTTGCTTGTCAATGATGAACTTCGTGGGCAATCCGTAGACTTCACCAAACGGGCGCATCGCCTTCTCATCGTTATAGGCGATGGGATAATTGATCTTGTTTGCCGCTACGAATTGTCTCACGTCGTCACGATCCGCATCGACCGAGACGCCGATAATCTGCAGCGGTTGTTTTGCGGCTGTCGCCTCGCGTTGCAACGCGACCAGTCCGGGTATTTCGCGCACGCAGTATCCGCACCATGTCGCCCACATATCGACCACCACCACTTTGCCGCGGTAGTCCGACAGCGAGATCTTTTTGTTATTGACCGTCGTGAGCGTGAAATTTACCGGCTTTTTGCCGGTAGCCGTTGCGGCGTGGGCATACTGCAGTGCGCCCAGACCTACGACGAGGGCAAGGAGCGCCACGCCGCCCCATATCCAGCTGCGGGTAATCATCGTAATACTCCTTCCAAGCGATTGGACAGCTCAAGTAGAAAACCGCCGTGGCGGCTCAAGAACGATAATTGATTCGAGATGAGTAACACGCCCATCACGAAGAGCAGCACGCCCGAGGCCACTTCGACCGTGCGCAAATGGCGCGTCAACTTGCGTAGCGACTCTAAAAAGAGGTTCACGAAGACGGCCGCCAACATGAACGGAACCGCCAGCCCCAGGGTATAGGCCACAAATAGCCCCCACACATGCGTCGGACTCGCCGTCCCGGCCGCAAAGGCCAGCACGCCGCCTAAAATAGGTCCGATGCACGGACTCCAGCCAAAGGCAAATGCGGCGCCGACCAATAAGGCGCCCAGCAATCCCCAGGGCTTCCCACGCAGATGAAAACGCTGTTCGCGGAAGAACATCTTGATGCGAAATACCCCCATCAGATGCAGTGAGAAGACGAGGACAACGAGACCTCCCACCCAGCGAATGACCGTTGTCCACTCGCCGCCCATGCCGGAGATCAGGCTGGCGATACTGCCCAGCAGCAGCACTGTGACGATGCTGAATCCCAAAATGAAGGCGAACGCACTGCCGAAGAGCCGCCAGCGCGCGATGCGCACGGTCGCCTCTTGCTGCAGTTCTTCAAACGACAGACCGGAGATTAATGACAGGTACGCCGGAACGATAGGGAGCACACAGGGCGAGAGAAAACTCACCATCCCTGCCAAAAACACCAATCCCAGCGACAGTTCGTGACCGCTCATCTATCTATCCTTTGGATTAGCTACCATAAAAGCGATGATTACTATCATTTCTAGTGCCCAGATTTACGGCAATGCAAACACACAATCGTTATACATCAGTATATAGTTATAAAGATAATAATAGTGAAGGAATGCCGGAGCGTTGGTGACTGGTTAAGCAGCGTGGGCGATGTTGGCCCATTGATGCATGGGATGGTGGATGCGACCCGATGACCGTCGAGCGCGATTCTGGTATACTACACGGGCTGAAAATCCGGCAGGAAGAGCGAAATATGGCAGAACTATCCGAGTTAAAACATCAGGCGGCAAGCCTGTCCGCCGAGGCCGACGCGCTGCGCGAACGTCTCAATATCACCTCACGCGAGGCAAAATTGTCCGAAGTGGAGGCGATAGCGGAGGATCCCAATCTCTGGGACGATTCCGATACCGCGCAGCAAATCATGTCGGAGATGGCACGTCGTCGGAACGAACTGCAACCCTGGCGGCGTCTCGCATCTTTGGCGGAGGATTCCGTGGTGCTCGCGGAGTTGGCCGAGGAAGCCAACGACACCGACAGCGCAGAGGAAATTGAACGCGCCTTAACGGAAATGCGCGAGTTGCTCTCGCGCTTGCAGACGGAAGCGCTTTTTGCGGATAAGTACGACGCGGGTAACGCCATTTTGGAGATCAACGCCGGTGCTGGCGGTACCGAATCGTGCGACTGGGCCGGTATGCTCGGACGCATGTATTTGCGTTGGTGCGAGCGTCATGGCTTTCAGGCCGATGTCATGGATTCGCTCTCCGGCGATCAGGCCGGCATCAAATCCATGACCATCGAGATCCAGGGAACCAATGCCTACGGTTACCTGCGTTCCGAGCATGGTATCCATCGCCTCGTACGCATCTCGCCGTTCGATGCGCAGAACCGCCGCCATACCTCATTTTCTTCCGTCGATGTGATCCCCCTGGTCGATGATGAGATTGATATCGAGATACGGGACGAAGATCTTCGGGTCGATACCTACCGGGCCAGCGGGGCCGGTGGCCAGCACGTGAATAAAACGGAATCCGCCATTCGGCTGACGCATATCCCCACCGGCACCGTCGTTACGTGTCAGAATGAACGCAGCCAGATCAAGAATCGCGCCAGCGCCATGCGTGTGCTGAAATCGCGCTTGATGGAGATACAGCGCAAAGAGCAGGAGGCCGCGCTGGCCAAACTGCGCGGCGTGCAAACCGACATCGCGTGGGGCAATCAGATCCGCTCGTACGTGCTCCAGCCCTATACCATGGTCAAAGACCACCGCACCGACCACGAAACCGGCAATGCCGGCAACGTGCTTGACGGTGACATCGACGAGTTCATGGTCGCTTTCCTGCAGATGCTCTCCAGTCAGCGCGCTGAACTGGAATAACGGGCTGAGTTCACGCATACCCAAAATAGACGGCAGCAGGCTGGGGTAGCCTGCTGCCGTCGTTGCATGCGTATGCGATGCTATTTCGCGGTAATTTCTACGAAAGAAACACTGGATGGCGGGGCGGCAAAGCCGATGTCCACCAGGTCATCCGTAATGGCATACGCGCCGTTATCCACCTGTTGCAACGTTGCGCGCTCGTCGAGTTTTTCACCCTTTTGGAACAAGTAGTGGGCATTGCTCGTGGTTTCGCTCACCAGCCAACGCTTCATCGTCACGGTCGGTGTGCCGAAGAATTTCGCCGCCTCGCGGATGCGCAGTGTCACCGCTTCGCGGTCCGCGTGTTCAGCGCCGACCGGGCCTTCCGGAATCTGATAGCCATAGTTCCACACGATGACGGTGATGCGTTTTGTCACTGGGTCGGCGGTGGCGAAGCAGTTTACCGTCTGCCCGCCGCGCGTGGCTTCAACGCGCGACCCGGTGAGACGCGCGATCATGTCGAAGACATGGTACGGAGCCTTGGGATAGGACTTGCCGTACACCGCGGGGTTCACAAAGAAACTGGGCCATCCCCAGGTGTTCTCGCGCTTGCCGCCCGGCAACTCCTGGTATAGGTCCGTCGTCACCAGATAGAGCGCGGAATCCACGCCGGAATCCAGCATACAGTTCAGAAACGCCGCCGACCAGGCCGCGCCAATATGGTTGCCATTAATGGCGGAGGACGCGCCGTTATCGGTCTGGTAGCTCGCACCCCATTCCGTCATCATGATCGGCACGCCCGGGCAGTACCGATCGCGGGCGACTTGCGTGGTTTTCAACATCTCCACGAACGACGGGTACCCGGCGCCATACTCGCCGGTCAGCGAACTGATATTGCCGTAAAAGTGCACACCCACGAAATCCAGTTTTACATGCTCTTTGCCGCAGTCCGCCAGGAACTGTTCCGCCCAGTTAAACGCGCCGAAGCGGAACGTAAACGCCCAGGCGAGCGCCGGGCCGCCCAACTTCACCTTCATCCCGGGGTGCTCGGCCTCAAAGCGTTGCGCTGCCGCCGCCACATGTTTGTACATGGTGAAATAGGCATCGTAGAGCGCGCGTGAGCCGTTTTGGGGTTTGGGAGGCATCTGGCAGATTGCGCCCCCAATCTCCGGTTCATTCCCCACCTCGAATTCGGCCTGCGGGAAATTTTTCGTCACCAGCACGTACGTGAAGTACGCCTGGCAATAGCGCTCGAATTTGCCCCAATCCTTTGGGCCGAATTGCGCGGACTTCAATTGGCTGCCCATGAGGCCACGCTGCGCTTCCGGGATGTCTTCCGTCGTCAGTTGCAAATCGGGCTGCAGCCCCGTCGCGATAATCACGTGCGGGTTGGCGCCAATGGCGCGACAGGTGTCCAGATGCGAGAGTAACCGATTTGGCTCGCTGACCGTGTAGTCGCCCTTCTTGTCGAAGGCTCCCGGCAACGGGTCCACGTTGATGCAGCGAATCATGGTGATGCCTACCCGCTGTAAGCCCGCTGCCGTCTCCGCGTTCGGCGAAAACTCCCAGCCGACCCCCGCTGCCAGGTGCTTTAACTGTTTTGCGTCATCTTTTCCGGTGACGCTCCAGCCTGCCGTGGGTTTGAGAAGGATTAGCGATTCTCCGCAACAGTTCGAGCAAATACTCATCATTACGAACCCGACAAGCGCCATGAGCGCCCAGCGTACTCTCGCCTCTATAAGGCAGTGGAGATGCATAAGACCATCCTTTCAGTACTGCATGGCCGTGCTTCCGCCGGAACGCTTCACTTTCGGACATGCGCACAAGGCGGCGCCACAGCGCTGTACAGCATTTACGGTGTCTCTCCTATCCAGACCTTTTGTTGTGACACTTTGCATGCACGTCACAACGCTTCGTTGTACATGTAATTAATCCAGGGTAGCCCCCCTGCTCTGCCTGGGAGACTCTCACGTTTGATTATTCCAGGAGTCTCATAGGGATGCCCGCGTGGTGGTTGCACAAGGGAAGAATATCGGTGACGGCCGGGCTATGACCCTGTGCCCGAGTGTCGTTGCACCAAGCCAACACACAGTCCTTAGCACTGTGTGGAAGCCGACCGCAGTCGCGCTCAGCCTCGCGACAGTACCTACCCGGAAATGCCTCGCGCGGGACGCCGAGCGCGACTCCGGGCTGCGGCCCTCCATCGGCTTCCAAACGGTGCTGCTGA
>DASXVL010000194.1:0-2710 GCA_036504255.1 Armatimonadota bacterium
ATTCGTGTATCGCTGACGGGAATGGTACAATAGGGAACGTAAATATTGTTCCTCCGGGAGATGTGATCGGCGATGGCACGAGGATATGGCATGGGGCGCTTTCAGCGCGAACAAGGCCCCGCAAAAGTTACCAGCCCCTGGGCAGACATTAAACGGATTATCCCCTGGTTGACACCATACTGGGCGACGATTGTCATCGGCCTGCTCTGCATGGCTGTCACCACCTTCCTGCAACAACAGCCTCCGCTCATCGTGCGCGATGCGGTGGATAAGGTGTTCGGACAGGGGCATTATGGCCTGGCGACCCGCCTCGTGCTCATGCTGCTGGTGGTATTTGTCGGGCAGTGGATCTTCGGCTTCCTGCGCGCCTACCTCTTGCATGTGGCCGGGCAGCGCCTGCTGCATACCTTGCGCGTGCGCCTCTATCAGCATTACCAGACACTGCCGCTGACGTATTATGACAGCCGGCAGACGGGCGACCTGATGTCGCGCATGACGAGCGATGTCGAGCAGGTGGAACAGCTCATCGAACACGGGCTGGACATCTTCCTCATGGGCCTGTTCGGCATGGGGCTGGCCTTCTACTACATCTGGGACATGAACGCGACGCTGGCCTGGCTGGTGCTGGTGCCCGTGCCGATTATCGCGGTGAGCATCTTCTTTTTCAGCCGCTCCATTCGCCGTATTTACCGTACCATTCGCGATCGCATCGGCGCGTTGAACGCCAAGCTGCAGGATAACCTCTCCGGCATCCGCGTCATCAAGGCGTTCAGCCGGGAAGCCATCGAGGAAGCGCACGTGACGGCGGAAAGCCTCTCCGTGATGACGATGAACGTGCGCGCCATTCGTCGCTGGTCGAGCTTTGGCCCGAGCATGGGCTTCGTCGGAAATCTCGGCTCGCTGCTCGTGCTCGGCGGCGGCATTGCGCTGAATGGCGTCGGCAAGTTGTCCGCCGGTGAATTTCTCGCCTGCTGGCTCTACGTGCAAAACTTCTATCAGCCTATCGGCAACCTGTTCAACTTCTTCGATAGCATCCAACGCTCGCTGGCGGCGGGAGAACGCATCTTCGAGGTGCTGGAGACCGAGCCGGAGATTCAGGATCCCGTCGAACCGCAAGCGCTGCCCGAGGTGCGCGGCGCGGTGGAGTTCCAGCACGTGGACTTCCGCTACGCCACCGGGGAAGAAGTGCTGCGCGACGTGACCGTGACGGCGCAACCGGGGGAACGCATTGCGCTGGTCGGACGCAGCGGGGCGGGCAAGTCGAGTTTCATCAACCTCATCCCACGCTTTTACGACGTGCGGGCAGGGCGCGTGTTGGTGGATGGCATCGACGTGCGCGAGGTGCGGCAGGCCGACCTGCGCCGCCACATCGCGCTGGTGCTGCAGGAGACCTTCCTTTTCAACGGATCGGTGCGTGACAACCTGCGCTTCGGACGGCTGGACGCCACGGAAGAGGAGCTCATTGCCGCCGCGCAAACCGCCAATGCGCATGAATTCATCACCCGCTTGCCGGAGGGCTACGACACGGAGATCGGCGAGCGCGGCGTGAAACTCTCCGGCGGGCAGCGGCAACGCCTCTCCATCGCCCGCGCGGTGCTCGCCAACCCGCGCATCCTCATCCTCGACGAGGCGACCTCCTCTGTGGATTCGGAGTCGGAATTCCTCATTCATCAGGCGTTGGAGCGGCTCATGGAGGGACGCACGACTTTCATTATCGCCCACCGCTTGAGCACCATCAAGCACGCCGACACCATTCTCGTCCTGGAAGATGGGCAGATCGTGGAGCGCGGCGCGCATGACGCGCTCATCCACGCCGACGGCCTGTACGCGCAGATGTACCGCCAGCAGTTCTGGCTCGACGAACTGCTGCAGGATGAAGACGCGGATACCGTCACTGCACGGCCAGATAGAGCTCAATGACGTCGTTCGCGCTGTCGGTGAAACCGGGCGGATAATATTCAAAGGCAAACGGCGCTAAGGTATACCCGGCCGCCGCCGCCTCCCGGTACGCGTTCGCCCAGGATTCCTGCAGCCCGTCCGCCTTGCCGTGGTGGGTATAGACGGCGTAGTTCGCCGTGGGCACGCTGAAGCTGACCATCCCCGCCTGGTACTCCTCACCCTCCACCACCTCCAGCGCGGCGAGATACGCGAACTCATCCTTGCCGCAACTCTCGTCCAGCCACATGAAGCCGTAAAACGGGCGATACTGCCGGTTCGTCACCCCATCCGTGCGCGGCAGAAACTCGTTTACCCACAGCTGCGTGATCTCATCGTGCGCATTGGTACCGACATATTTGACGCCGACTAGCGTGAAGGCATCGCGTCTTACTTTGCGTACTGCCATAATGTTGCTCCTGAGTGGCGCTTATATGCTCTGTATTTCTGTGGACGGCGGGTAACGCCTTCAGTCCGCGCTTGCGCTACGTGTCGCGCAAGAAGCTGTACTCGTTGCGGCAGGGGAAAGGTATGGCGCTCCAGAGGGGACAGTCCAGCACCTGGCACCACAGACAGCGCGGATACTGTAATCCTACCGGTCGCGTCCTGGCCCGACGGGCGCCAAGCGCGAGGACAGTCCCAGATTCCTTCGTAAAAACCCCTATATTGTAAAAATACAGGCAAAAATCGCATTTTTACAGATAGGCAAAAGGTATGCCAACTCCTGAGTTGGCGCGCTACGGCTCAGCTATGGCTTCAACTTTTGTTCGCAAAC
>DASXVL010000195.1:0-2092 GCA_036504255.1 Armatimonadota bacterium
GACGGGGCGTTCCCAATTTGGTACCCGGCTCCCGTACGCCACACGGATACGGTCGCACCACAAGCTCGCCACAGCGGGCGCGCGCTACGGAAGAGCGCCCTACCAGAGGGGACAGTCCAGCACCGGGCGCGTATGCCTCCAGGGCGACTGACCCTGGACACGGCGTCGCTTCCGCCACCAGGGCGTTAACTGCGAGGACAGTCCCATACGCTTGTCTTCCCGTTGTAGGGGCCGTCCTCCGTGGCGGCCCGCACGTGTCGCGCCCGTGGCCGTGCGGCGTGAGGGGGACGGGTTGTGAGCCAAGGCGGCGCACCTTGCCGTTCACGCGACCAAGGGACACCAAAACACTACCACAGGCCGCCACGGAGGACGGCCCCTACAGCAAGTGTACAGGCACCCACGGTTTGCTGGCACGGGCTGCAGAGGCCAAAGCGTTTCTCTGGCCAGACGAAGTGGGCTTATTTGAATGGCATTGGGCTATGGCCCTGTTCCTTGCGGGGCTCTTGCCGATGGCATCTCCCGGCAAAAGAGCACAGGAGCAACGCATCGCAGTGCGATGCTAATCGAGAATATTTTCTCCATTAGTACTAGTGACCCTTTGGTTGGGCAGGGGAATGGTCAAAAAATCCAGAATCGTATAAGCTATTGGGTGACACAGGTCTGATCCGCTTTTCGGTCAGGCGACGCCGTCGCCATCCCCTGTCGTCCGTTCATGCGGCCACCTCACGCCGGCATGAGTATGGAGAGGAATAACGCATGCATGTTGTCGTTTGCGTGAAACAGGTCCCCGATACCACGCAGGTGCGGGTCGATCCGGTCACCAACACGCTCATTCGCGAGGGCATTCCCACCGTCGTCAATCCGTTTGATTACGCCGCGTTGGAATGTGCCCTCACGCTAAAAGACCGGTATGGGGCCAAGGTGACGCTGATCAGCATGGGGCCGCCCGATGCCGTGAAGTCGCTGAAGAAGTGTCTGTCTTATGGCGCGGACCGCGCTGTATTACTGACCGACCGCGCCTTCGCCGGTTCCGATACCTTTGCCACCAGTTACGCCCTCTCGTCGGCCGTGCGTCGCCTTGCCGACGATGAGTCGGTGGATATCGTGCTCTGCGGCAAGCAGACCATCGACGGCGATACCGCGCAAACCGGCCCCGGCATCGCCCGCCACCTGGGCTGGCAGCAGGTCACCTATATCGTCGGCATCACTGAAGTCAACGCAGAGGCAGGCACGATCACCGCCGAGCGCAAGCTGGAACGCGGCCACGAGATCGTGCGCACCCAATTGCCTGCCGTCGTCACCGTCGTGGAGGATGCCCCGGAACTGCGCTACGCCAGCCTCCCCGGCATGTTGCATGCGCTGCGTTACGCCCCGGAAGTCTGGACGACGAAAGACGTCTCGGTCGATGCGGCGTTCCTGGGCCTGAAAGGGTCGCCCACCAAGGTGAAGCGCATCTTCCCGCCCCCGCACCGGGAAGGCGGCGAGATTATCTACGCCGATACCGTCGGCCTGGAGGCCGCCGTGACCACCGTGGTGCAACTGCTGCAGCAGCAGGGTGCCTTGAAGGGGAGGAGTTGATGCCGAAACAGATTACCTGCGATCTCAACGCCTATCGCGGCGTCTGGGTCTATGTGGAACACGCTGACGGCAAAGCCGCCCCCGTCGCCTGGGAACTGCTCACGCCGGGCCGCCAGATGGCCGACGCGCTGGGCGTCGAACTCGGCGTCGTCGTGGTTGGCGACACCGGCTCGCGCCTCGCCACCGAGGCCTTCGCCTATGGCGCGGATGTCGCCTATCTCATCGATGGGCCGGTCTTCAACCAGTACCGCACGGAAACCCACATGCGGGCCGTGGTGCATTTGATCGAACAGTATCGTCCGGAAATTCTGCTCATCGGCGCGACGGTCACCGGGCGCGACCTGGCCTCCGCCATCGCCATCGAGGTACAAACCGGCTTGACCGCTGACTGTACGCAGCTCGGCGTGGATGTGGAGAAGCGCCTCTTCGAGATGACGCGCCCGGCCTTTGGCGGCAACATTATGGCGACCATTTTGTGCGAAAACAGCCGCCCGCAAATGTCCACCGTGCGCCC
>DASXVL010000196.1:0-2124 GCA_036504255.1 Armatimonadota bacterium
TGCCCCCTGGGAACGCCAATCTCCTGATTGGCGCTTTTCGTCTCGCCAATCGGGAGATTGGCGTTCCCAGGACATTGTAATTAATCCCGGGTAAACCCCCGGCTCTGCCGGGGAGACTCCCAGCGTGTGATAGTTCCGGGACTGGGCATGATGCTCTCTGCGTGTGCTGTCATAGTGCGTGGTGGTGGCACTATCAAAGCAAACGGGATAGCCGGGCTATGGCCCTGTTCCAGACAGTGCTGTTGACATTAGGCTGGCCTGGAGTCCTTGGCACTGTCTGGAACAGGGCCATCGGCTATCCCCGGCCGGAAACAACAGCCTGGATGGGATCACTGACAAGGCGCATCGCCGAGTAACAGTACACCGCTATGCGCGGTACACAAAATCGAGCTCCGGCTCTACTGGAGGTCCATGACTTTCTTCTGTCCGAGAAGACACATTATTGGACAGAAGAGAAAAAGACCTGCCCGCCTTGCGGCGGGCGCGCTGCGCCTATTTCAGGACGGGCATAGTCGTGGGGGGCGGCAGTTCCGGGCGCGCGCTGAAGACGATGCCTTTACTGTCCGGCGTGAAGAGATAGGTTTCCACGCGCAGGCTGCCCACCGGGAGCTTGCGCGCGTCGCTGCCGTCGGCGCGCATCACGTAGAGGTCGCGCCCCGCGCCCACCGTGCGCAGGAAGGCAATGCTCGCGCCATCGTGCGCGTAGCTCGGCTTGCGATCGCCCGCGTCTTTCGTCAGTTGCTTGACGCCCGTGCAGTCGAGCGTTTTTACGCAAATGCCCGCGCCGTCGCGCACAAAGACGATTTGCGCGCTGTCCTGGCGAATATCGGCGTCAAATTCGTTCGCCGCGCGCTCTCCGCTCGGCGGCTCGTAGATGATCCCCGCCTGATCGCCCACCAGTAAGTAACTCATGAGCAGGCGTATGGAAGAGCCGTCGGCGCAGGTGTAGGGGCGCAAAAAGACGAGCGTTTTCCCGTCTGGCGTAAACTGCGGATGAAAGCCCTTGGTGAGCGTGCGCACGCCGCCATTCCGCGTGTCCTGCACGCGAATGACCCATTCCAGCGTCTCGTCCGCCTGCGCGGAGTACGCCAGCAGTTTCCCATCCGGGCTTAGTTGCGGCGATTCGCCTTCGCGGCGCACGGTCAGCGTGGCGTCGCCCTCCGGTGTGCCCACGCCGAGCAAGCGAAACTGCAGCGGCTTCGCCTGCGAGACGATGCAGGCGGTCCGCGTCCAATCGGCGCTGAAACACGGCGCGGTGTAAAACGGCCCGTCGCTTGAAGTTTGCCGCAAACGGAAGTTTCCTTGCGGCAGTGCGGTACGGCGCAGGTAGAGACCGAAATCGCGATTCGTCGCCAGTTGCGTGCCGTCCGGCGAGAAGGCCACCAAATCGTCGTCGTGTGTGTCGTAGGTCAGGCGGCGCAGGCCGCTACCATCGAGGCCGATGTAGTACAGCTCCGAATCGGTATCATGGTAGGCCTCCACCTCGCCCGTGCGCGACACGAAGGCCATCTGCAACGCCAGGTCGCTGCCCGGCAACGTCACCGTCGCGCGATTGGCGGTCGCATCTACCAGCACATTGCCGCCGAGCGCCAGCACGCACGGGGCCAGTGGCGCGTAGAGCACGCCCGCGCACTCGAACGGCGCTTGCGGCAGCGTAATGGTGCGGCCGTTCGCCTGCGCCGCCGTGCGCAACGGCGTACAGATAAAGGTACGCTCCTGCCGCGTCAACGTCGCCGTGCCGTCCGCCGCCATGGTGAGCGTGGCCCCGTACAAATCCGCCAGCGGGCGCAAGGGCGCCATGCCCGCCTCGCGAAAGATGAAAATCTCCGGCGCTTCCGGCACCAGGGTAAAGGGCGCCGGCGGTGCGGCAAATACCTCCCCCACCCCCAACAGCAGCAGCATGGCACTAAAAAATCGAAAGATACACGCGCGCCCCATCAATGTCACCCCTTGGCTACAGGATGGTTGTATGATAACACAGATGGCAGCTCGGGCGGGAGAGGGCAGCGTTTGTGCTGGTGACGGTGGAGCGCATGTCTCTGTTCGACGGTGCTGCTGACACCAGCTCATCCGACAGTCCGTAGCACAGTCTGAAACAGGGCTATAGCCCGGCTATCCCCGGCA
>DASXVL010000197.1:0-5209 GCA_036504255.1 Armatimonadota bacterium
AAACAGGCGCACCCTGGTTTTTACGAGGGAATCAGTTACCGTCCGTTCTGTAAGGGTCCCAGTCCGCATCAGATGCTTTCCATGTATCGTAAGGAATTCTAACCCCATTATAAATTTCCCGCAACGCTCCCGCTGCTTGGCTAATAGGGTAAACATATTCGCCAGATAAAAACGGTAGTTCCAGAAAACCCTTTTGCGCAGGGATTTTTTCGCAGCGTTCCGAAGCATACTTTCCAAGTGTGGGGTAATTGGGGTCAGACGTCTTTTATTCCTGCTAGTACTTAAAGTCAATAACGACCCCATCCACTTCGACGGCGAATCGTGCGATCTGTGTGGCGAGCGTGCTGTCTATATGGAGGAGATAGGCAATTTCTGGGATCGTGATCATCGGATGCTCTCTCGCAATGTCTGCGAGCGTACGAACGAGTGAAGAGTGGAGCGGATCGATGAATTGAACACTTTTACCGGCCTCGGTTCCGATGCGAAGTAATTCTTCATAGGTATCATAATCGCTAGGCCAGTCGTTATAGTCGAGGAGCCGATCTATCTCTTTTCGGGTGAGCCTGCGAAGACAGAAGATATCATTCTGGCGTTCTTCCTGGGCGACTAGCCACCACTGTCGGCAGACACAACACCGGTATGCCGAGAGCCACCATTGAGGAATTCCACGTTGCCGCATCTGGTTGAGATGATGGAAGACCTCCTGGCTTTCATCGCCGATGTCCAGGACCGCCATGTCACCGAGCTCGTGACAGGCACATTGCTGAACAGTCGGTTTTTTCGATTTTCCCATCGCTGATTCCTCGAAGGTCTTCAGAACAGCATCTCGGTCAACGGCATTGCCTAACGCTGTAAAGATACTTCTCTGCGATATACAGCATTCCTGCCCTTCGGGGAAACCCCGCGCGGAGGATCGTCGCGCTTCCGGCTGTTGTGAAAACCATGTGGCCCCTCTCCCAAAATCGGGAGAGGGGCCGGTGTGAGGGCTGATTATTCCGCCGCCGCCTTATTCTGCGCGTTCCAGTCCTCGATCTCTTGCGAGAGGCGCATGGAGCAGAATTTGGGGCCGCACATGGAGCAGTAGTGGGTGTCGCAGTTGAGCCCGAGCGTTTCGCGGCGGTATTCGCGGGCGCGGTCGGGGTCGAGGGCGAGTTCGAACTGCGCGGGCCAGTCGAAGGCGTAGCGCGCGCGGGACATGGCGTCGTCGCGGTCGCGCGCGCCGGGTTTGTGCAGCGCGACGTCGGCGGCGTGGGCGGCGAGCTTGGCGGCGATGATGCCCTGGCGTACGTCGTCGGCGTTGGGCAGGCCCAGGTGCTCTTTCGGGGTGACGTAGCAGATCATCGATGCGCCGAACATGCCGGCCATCGCGCCGCCGATGGCGGTGGTGATGTGGTCATAGCCGGGGGCGATGTCGGTGACGAGCGGTCCGAGCACGTAGAAGGGCGCGTCGTGGCAGATTTCCTGCTCCAGGCGCATGTTGTGTTCGATCTGGTCCATGGGCACGTGGCCCGGCCCCTCGATCATCACCTGCACGTCCTGCGCCCAGGCGCGTTCGGTGAGGGCGCCGAGCACCTTCAGTTCCGCGAATTGCGCCTCGTCACTGGCGTCGTGCAGGCAGCCGGGACGCAGCCCGTCGCCCAGGCTGAGCGTGACATCGTATTGGCGGCAGATGGCGAGCAGGTCGTCAAAACGTTCGTAGAGCGGGTTCTGCTTGCCGTGATGCAGCATCCACTGCGCCATGAGCGCGCCGCCGCGCGAGACGATTTTCGTAATGCGCCGTTCGATGAGCGGCATGATTTCCAACAGCACGCCCACATGTACCGTCATATAGTCCACGCCCTGTTGCGCCTGGCGTTCGATCACCGCGAGCAAATCGTCGGCGGTCAGGTCGAGCACGCTCTCCACACCCTCGATGGCTTCGTAGATGGGCACGGTGCCGATGGGCACGGGCGAGTTGCGGATCATGGCTTCACGGATGGTATGAATTTCCGAGCCGGTGGAGAGGTCCATCACGGTATCCGCGCCGTAACGCAGGCAGATGCGCAGCTTTTCCAGCTCTTCCTCGATACCGCTGGAGAGCGCGGAGTTGCCGATGTTGGCGTTGATTTTGCAGGTGACGGCGCGGCCCACGGCGGCGGGTTCCAATTCGATGTGGCGGATGTTGGCGGGGATGACCAGTCGTCCGCAGGCGACCTCATCGCGAACAAAGGCGGGGTCGAGGCGTTCGCGCAGCGCGACGAAGGCCATTTCCTCGGTGATGATGCCCTGGCGCGCGTAATACATTTGGGTGACGACGCCGGAACGGCCCTCAACCCAGGCAGTGCGTGGTGACATGGTGGCGGTGCGCTCCTTTCAGTAAAGTTGGCGGCAGCCGCCCGGCAGAGATCTGTAACGGCGAACTCGTACCCTGAACGCCGATCCGTACCGAGAGTTATAGCTGTGCCACGTGTGGAAGAACGGGGAAAGTGACGAGGCGCACGGTCCCTCCGCCGGCATAATCCGGTTCAGGTTCCAAGGGTCTCGTGACCAGGGTCACGACTCTCAGCCGCTCGGCTCCCCTCGTGCTTCCAAAGTCTAGTGTACCCGCGCGGTCAAGGGGTGTCAATGTGCGCGTGACGATGCTCGATCATCAGGCAGCGATCTTGTACGAACGTTATCCCCGCCGCACGCGCCAGCCCCTCGGCTTCCGTACTTATAATGCCACTCTGCAGCCAGATAATCGTCGGCCGATGTGCCATGGCCAGCGCGTCACGCACCACGTCGGCGCAAAACTCCGCCCGGCGAAAGACGAGCACCAGCTCCACGGGGTCGGGAATATCGCGCAGCGAGGCAAAACCACGCTCGCCCCAGGCCTCCGCCACGCGCGGGTTGATCGGGATGATGCGATACCCCGCCTCGTGCAGGTAGTGCGGCACGTAATGCCCTGGCTTTTCCGCTTCGTTGGAGAAGCCGACAACGGCGATGGTGCGCACAGTGGCTAAGAGCTGTTTGATGTCACGCATGCAGAACTCCTCACACCGCTTCTTCAGCGAATCTGGCTCGGGCGTCTTCCAGTGACCTTCTTGAACACCCGCGAGAAATAGAAGGCATCCTGGAATCCCACTTTGGCGGCGGCCTCGGCCAGTCCCATGCCGTCCTGCTGGATATAGCGGTATGCCTGCAGGATACGCTCACGGTGGACAAATTGTGTGGGAGAAATGCCCAATTCTTGCCGAAAGAGCGCGTTCACATGCTGTGGTGTTAAGGCGAAGGCCTCCGCCAGGTCACAGCGGGAGACGGGATGATGCAGATTGGCGCGCAGGTAGCTGATCATCGCCGCCATGCGTTTCGACAGCGGGTCACGCGCGGGGACGTTCCAGTGCGCGGCCAAGCGTAACCAGATCTCACGCACCATGGTCTGCAGCAGCGCGTCGCGATAGGGCGCGTAGCCCGCGAAGACATCGGCGCATTGATGAAACAACTGCTGCAAACGGTCGTCATCGCCGGTGGGGGTAACCAGCATCGGCGCGGGGTCGAGCTGATAATCGCCGCTCGCCCAACTGGATGACGGCAGCAGTTCAGAGTGAATGCAACTAAAGACCCCCGCATCGCTAAGATGCCGCAACGTGTGCGGGCGTTCCGGCGTGATACAGAGCACATCGCCCGCCACAAGCATGGCCGGAGCAAAACCGGTGCGCTCGTAGACGAACTGCCCCTGGTCGATGAGAATCAGTTCGACATCCGGGATGATGCGCGGGCCCCAGCTTGTCCCGCGTTTGACCGGAATATGATTGGCCATACGCACTTCGGGCCAGATATCAGGCGGTTGTAATCGACGCATACGCACCTCGGCCGACATAGCGGCGCTCTGCAGTGATGGATATTGCGATAAACATCTTACTATTATCCATGAATACGTGCGTTTCCTTCATTGCTGCGGATGAATACGTGCAGGTATCATTCTGATTATTGTCTGGAGGAGCCTCCGTTATGTCGACTAATACCATCACGCCCTGCCGTCCGAAATGGAACGGCACCATGACTGACCGTGAGCGATTCAACAACCAGATGCATTACCGGCCGGTAGACCGTTGCTTCAATATGGAGTTCGGCTACTGGGAAGAGAACTACCATGAGTGGTCCATCTTCACGGAGAACGGCATCACCAACGAGCGGGACGCTAACGTCTTTTTCAACTTCGATCGGTTTGAGTGTGTCGCGGGCAGAACCTGGATGAACCCGATTTTCAGCAGCACGGTCGTCGAAGAGACAGAGACCACGCTGATCTATATGAACCACGATGGGCTGCTCGCCGAAGTACCCAAGGATCGCCACGATACCATCCCGCATTACATTAAAGCCTCCATCGTCACCCCGGACGACTGGGCGCGCTGCAAAGAGGAGCGCTTCCGGCGTGACGACCCGGCGCGCAAAGTCGATGTCGCGGCGATGCAACAGGCCCATCCGACCACGCGCGACTACGCCCTCGGCGTCTCCTGCGGCTCAATGATCGGCAAAGTGCGCGATATGCTCACCTTCGAAGGGCTCGCCTATGCCACCTACGACTACCCCGAGATGGTCGAGGACATGGTGGAGACCTGCTGCGTCATGGTGGAAGATTATCTCGACCAGGTGTTGCCGCATATCGATTTCGACTATGCCTCCGGTTGGGAGGACATCTGCTTCAAGAACGGCCCCATCGTCTCGGTCCCCTTCTTCCGCGATATCGTCATGCCGCGCTACAAGCGCATCAGCAAGAAAATCCACGCACACGGCATCGACCTCTGGTATACCGACTGTGACGGCGACGTGCGCCCCATCCTCCCCTTACTCATGGAGGGCGGCATCAACTGCCTCTTCCCCTTTGAGGTGAACGGCTGCGCCCACCCGGCGGAGTTGCTGAACGAGTATGGCAAAGATCTGCGCATCATGGGCGGGTTCGACAAGATCGCGCTGGGCAATGGCCCGGAGGCGATCAAGGCCTACATGGAGTCGTTGGTACCGCTGGTGGAGCGGGGGGGGTATATCCCGTTCTGCGACCACCGCTGCCCGCCGAACGTGAAACCGGAAGATTACCTGTACTACCTCGATCTTAAGGAGCAGATGTTCGGCCTGCCGCGCTGATCAGGGCGGCGAATATAACATCAATCATCATGTGGGAGGGCCATCACGGCCCTCCCACGTCGTTGCGGCCCCACTTCCCCCCACCGGCCCGGGAATTCCCCCACAC
>DASXVL010000198.1:0-6557 GCA_036504255.1 Armatimonadota bacterium
TGTGCGAAAAATTGGCCGGTATGTCCTGCGGGCTGATCGACCACCGGCAACATTGAAAAAAGACCACAGATGGCTGCCAGCGGATGAGGCATGAGTTGAAATCCCGACGGGCATTTCAACTCATGCATAATGCGGGCTAGCAGCCTGCTGCTCTCCTACCCGCGATGCCGGTAGCGCGTAATAATATCGTCCTGCACCGCGGGGGAGAGTGCGACGAAGCGGGCGGAGAAGCCGCCGACGCGCACGATGAGGTGGGGGTAGTCTTCCGGGTGTTCCCGAGCGCGCAGCAGTTCGCGCACGTCGGTGGTGTTGCCTTGGAAGATCTGCCCGCCCAGGGTGAGGAAGCCGCTGAGGAGGGCGCGCGTGGTGTCATGCGTGGCCCACTGCGCGTCCAGGTCCCACATGCTCGACGCGCCCCCGGCGACTTTTTCCAGCGAGAGCGCGGCATGCGAGCCGATGGCGGCGGTGAGGCCTTCCGTCATGGCGGCGCTTTGCGGCGTGAGCCCCTGCGCGATGGGTTTGCCGGCGCATTGCCCGTCCGCCGTCGCCCCGAGCACCGCGCCTGCCTCCGGCGCCCACACGAAGGTGAAGATGATCGGCTTCACGCGCCCGCCCCAGCGGTTGCGGTAGTCGGCATAAATCTCGCACACGCTGGCGAGCACGCGGTCGGTCATGGCGTCCGCCTCGGCATGCCCCTGCCCGTACTTGGGCAGCGCGCGCAACTGCGCCTGCAGCGTCTCGTAGCCGACGAAATTCGCGCGCAAGGCGGCGAGCAGTTCGTCCGCGCTACAGAACTGCTCGGTGAAGACGGCGCGCTGCACGGCGTAAAGCGCGTCGCCCGCGTTGGGGATGCCGAGCGGGGTAGCGCCGTAATCGTGGTAGCGCGCGCCGCCGTCCTGCAATTCGCGCCCGCGCGCCAGGCAGTCGCGCGTCAGGCTGGAGAGCAGGTAGATCGGGCGGTATGCGGCCATCATCTCGCTCGCCAAATCCAAGCGGCGGAAGATATTCCACAACTGCCGCCGTAGTTCTCCAGCGAAAAGCGCGTAGCAATCGTCAAAGGTCGCCTGCTCGGTCAGCGGGCGCAGCGCCCCGTACTGCAACTGCCGCCCACTGCGCAGGCACGCGCCCCCGGTGAGCGTCAGTTCCACCACCTTGGCCACGTTATGCGTGGCGGCGAAGAGCAGATCGCTGTTCATGCCCTGCGGCACGATTTCCATGCAGCCGCCGCAGGTGTACATGCGCGCATCTTCCACCGGCATGCCGTAGCCCTGCATGGCCGCGACGATGGGACGATCGGCGAGGATCTGCGCGCGGTTGTGCCCGTGCAGCAGGTAGCGCGTCGCCAGGTCCACGAACTCCGTGGGCGCGTCCTCCGGCATGCGCAGGTAGACCGAGGGATGCGTCTGGTCGAGCGCCATGATCGACTCCACCATAAGGTAGGAGAGCGGGTTCACCGCGCAGGAGCCGTCGGGGTGGCAACCGCCGACCACGATGGTCTCCACCCAGCCGTCCTGGTACTGGATGCGCTCGTGGATGCGGATGAACAGTTCGTCGATGAGCTCGCGCGCGTCCTGCCACGTGCAACGCCCGGCGGCGAGATCGCGCTCCAGGTAGGGCCAGAGGAAGTAGTCGAGCCGCCCCGGGCCATTGCCGCCGTGCGGGTTTTCGCGCATGACGGCGAGGTACTGGAAGTAAAAGCTCTGCAGCGCTTCATGGAAGGTGCGCGCCGGTTCGGCAGGCACACGGCGGCACACGGCGAGGTTTTCTTCCAATTGCGCGCGCTCTTGCGCGGGAGCAATGGCCAGCGCCTCCTCCAACGCCGCCACGTGGCGCGCGTTCCAGCGTAGCACGCCATCGATCGCAGTGCGCACGTGGCGGTAAAAAGCCGCCGCTGTCTCGTCACGCGCCGTCGCACACGCATCCTCGTACTGCGCCATGAGTCCGTTGAGCCCCTGGGCGAGCACCCACTCCCACGCCCAGGTGACGTGACCGGGGATGGCGTCATCCATCTGCAGCCCCATGGCCACCAGCTCGGCGTTCTCCGGCAGGCATTCCGCCTTGGCCGCGCGCAATTCGCTCATCCAGTTTGGCGGCATGGCGACGGCCCGCCCACCGCCCAGGTGGTAGATCATGCCCACCAGCCGTTCCTCGGGGAAGCGGTAGACCGGCAGCCCGGCCAGCGCGTCCGCCATCGCCCGCGCCCAGCGCGCCTGATGATCACCCGTCGCCTGCCGCGCGTACGAGGCCGCGAACTCCTCTGCGTGCGGCGACGGCGGCTGCGCCGCCCCGCGCACCCGGGACGCCGCGGCAAACCGCCGCACCCTGGCCGACTGCTCCGTCACCACGTCCGCATCCGCACTACGCATCGCCCGCCTCCCATACTGTACAATACTCCGCTACTGCCCCATCATATTTCTCCAATCGTCCCCGGTCAATTAGCCATTCCTCTGATCTCTTGCACATTCATCTACCGGCGGCGAGAGAATATCGGACGGTGTCAGCACAGGAGGGGGAGTAGGCATACGCGCTGCCGGGGGGGACGGGACAAACTGCACGAAAAGTACCTGCATACCCATGGGAAAATGAGCAGGAATACTGTCTGTCAGCTTGAATAATAGCCCGAGCGAACGTTATTTCGTTGCAGGAGATACCGCTGTGAAAAAGATCGTCTTTATCGGCGCGGGGAGCGGTTTTGGGGCCGTCACCTTTACCGACATCATGTCCTTTCCGGAGTTGCACGACAGCGAAGTGGTGCTGGTGGATATCAACCCGGAACATTTGGAGCCGGTAGCGGCCTTTGCGCGCAAGGTGGTGGATCACTATAAAGCGCCGACACGGGTGACCACAGCGCTGGGCTGGCGTGACGGCGTGCTCGACGGCGCGGATTACGTGGTGACCGCCTTCGCACAGGGCGGCCCGGCGTACTCCGGCGTGCCCTATCACTACGAAGTGTCCATTCCGCGCAACTATGGCATCTATCAGAACGTGGCGGACACAGTGGGCATCGGCGGCGTCTTCCGCACCATGCGCACCGCGCCCGAGTTACTCGCCATCGCGCACGATATGGAAGCGCGCTGTCCGGGCGCGTATCTGCTCAACTACGTCAACCCCATGTCCATGCTCACGCGCACGCTGGCGCTCGCCTGCCCGAAGATACAGACGATCGGCCTCTGCCATAATATCCAGTACGGCATTCGCGACATCGCGCGCTGGCTCGGCTGCGCCTCGCACAAGGAACTGCGCTACCTGGCGGCGGGTATCAACCACATGGACTGGTTCCTGCGTCTGGAATACCTCGATGGCCGCGACGCCTATCCCGACCTGCTGCGCGCGGGCGAGAACCCGGAGATTTATCGCGAGCGCCCGGTGCAGTTCGAACTGCTGAAGACGTTGGGCGCGTTCACCACGGAGTCCTCCGGGCACTGCGCCGAGTACCTGCCCTACTTCATGCCGCGCGCCGATGCGCGCGACGCGGTGGGGCATCCGGGCCAGCAGACGACGGCGGAGGTCGCACAGGTCTATGCGCGCTGGTCGGCGGATTCGCCGCTGATGCAGCAGATCGACGGCCGTGCGCCGCTACCGACCACGCGCTCGTTCGAATACGGCGTGCACATCATGCACGCGCTGGAGACCGACAACGTCTACCGCATGAACCTGAACGTGCAGAATCGCGGCGAGATCACCAACCTGCCGCTCGGCTACAACATCGAAGTGCCTTGCACCGTGGACCGCACCGGCGTGCACCCGCACTACGTTGGCGCGCTGCCCATCCCGCTGGCCGCGCTCTGCCGTGGCATGGCCGATATGCAAACGCTGGCGAGCGACGCGATCTTGGAAAAGGACATCAACAAGGCGCGGCAAGCCTGCATCATCGACCCGCTGACCGCCGCCAGCGCCACCCCCGCGCAAATCAGCGCCTGCTTCGCCGAAGTGCTCCAGGCCGACCAACCCTGGCTCACCGAGTATTGGGGCGCGGCAGTGGGCGGCTAGCGAGCGGTTGTACGGCAATGTAGTTACAGAAAATGAGTTGAGCGGGGGACAGGCAACGGATGCCTGTCCCCCGCAGCGTTGTCGCCTTACGGCAAGATCACCACTAACTCATACGCCTGCAGGGACAGCGGCTTGCCGTTCCAGGGCGTGTGGCTCGTCTTGTCCCCGGCGGCGCGCCAGAGGGCGCCGGTTTTCACCGGTGGCGTAACCGTCTGCGCGGCGTCGCTCGGGTTGAAGAGCACGGTGACCGTCTTGCCGTCCGTGCGGACGATCTGCGTGGCGACGACCGTGCCGGACAGGGTGGGACGGCTCACCGTGTAGGGCGAGTTGCCCGCGGAGGTAGCCGAGAGGCCGTAGCCGAACTGCTCGCCCGCCGTGTAGGCGCGCTCACCCGTCTTGTCGAGGTCGATCCAGACGAACTGGCTATTCTTTTGCGACACCGGGGTAACGGTCTTCACGCCGTCGCCCCAGGCTTGCACCACCAGCTTGCCGGCGGTGACGCGTGTCGGCGCGGCCGGGTCGAGCACCGGCGCGGTGGGACCGACGGCGACGTACCCGCGCGGCCCGGCGATGACGGGAGAGTCAGCCGAGGCGGTAACGGTGATCCAGCCGCCGACGCCCGTGCCGTCAGCATACCAGAGTTGCGCCACGCGCCAGCCCTTCGCGGGCGGGGACTGCGGGTCGCCGAAGAAGAAGGAGCGCGGCTGATAGGTCCAACCGGCGGCGATCCAATCCGCGCCTACCAGCGTGGCGCGCGTCGTCGTCTCCTCCGGGGGAATGGCCATGAGCGAACCGGGCCGCGCGTAGGCGTCGCTGACGCCCTTCATGAGCACCGGCAGCGCCACGGATTCCAGGTAACCGTCATACGCGAACGGTTTCGCGCCGCTCACCACCGTGCAGCCGAGCCCGCTGTCGCCATAGCCCTTACCCGGCATTACCACCTGCCAGGCGCCTTTACGAATTTGCGGCCCGGCGTAGTTGGTGTTGTAGCGGCAGAGATCGGCACCGAGGGGCGCTTTGGCGATGGTGCCATCCCAAAAATACATCGCATAGTAGCTGAAGAAATACGGCTGCCCACCCGAGGTAATGCGCAGGTCGGCGACCGCGCGGCTGAGCGGATCACGGGAAAGCCCGGCGATGATCTCCACCCCGTGGATGGGTCCGCCGGTGCCCCAATGATGCTTCCACCAGGGCGCGGTGGCGCCGCCGTCGAGCATACCGTTGGCCAGCGCGTCTTTGGAGAATCCGGCCATCTTGATGAGCTGCTCTTTGGCGAGCGGATCGCGCGAGAGCTGGTAGTAGCGCCCGAGGTAGGTCGAGTCGAAGCCGTAGTAAATCTGTGACGGGCCGGAGTTGAGAATGTAGCGGAACGCGCCGTCCGCTTCCTGATACTTCCCGGCGGTGCGCACCAGCGTTTTCGCCAGTTCGGCGTAGCGCGGTTCCTTGTACATGATGGAGCCGAGTTGCAAAATCGCCGCCGATTGGTGCAGCGTGTTGGGCGCGGTGGACATCCACTCATCGCCCTTGGTATTCAGATCATAATTCGACTGCACCGAGGGGCGCAGTTGCGCGAGCCAGGTGGTCAGCTTGTCAGCGGGGAAATCGGGTACGCGCTGCAGCATGCGCACGCATTCCAGCACGGTGAGAATATCCCAAAACCCGCTCGGCTTTTCCACCAGCTTGCCCACCGCCACGTCCATCTCCTTGATGGTCAGTTCGAGCAGCTTGGCATCACCCTTACGCGTACTTTCCGGCGCGGCGTAGCCCCAGGTGTACCAGAACACGTCGGGGTGCTGCATGGCGCGCGCCACCAGGCTATTCGCCTGTTTCACATACGGGTTGTCCGCCGGTTGCACCGCGTCCGGGTCGCCGCACCAGGACCCCGTCCCACCACGAAACGTCTCGGCTGGCGCTCCCACGCCGGGTAACACACTACTGAGCATCAGCAGGCACACTCCCAGAAGATAGATGGTAAATCGCATGACCGTATCCCTTCTCGTACAAAATCAGGGCAAAATTTCATCCTATACCTATCATTAAATGAAATACTCCCTGCGTCAATGCGTGCGTGCGATAAATGGAAGTTAAACAAGTTAAATAACAGGTAAGCCGCAGGCTGACCTGGAGTCCTTAGCACGGTCTGGAAGCCGACCGAAGTCGCGCTCAGCCTGCCGATAGTACATCCCCGGACATGCCTCTCACGGCACGCCGAGCGCGACTCCGGACTGCGGTCCTGCATCGACTTCCAAACGGTGCTAGGGACTCCAGGCCGACCGCGTCATCGGACCGGTGGGGGACTGTCCTTGCGTATCACGCCTCGGTGGTGGAAGCGACGCCGGGAGCAGGGTCAGCCACCCTGGGGGCATCCGCGCCTGGTGCTGGACTGTCCCCGTGAGAGAGGCGCACCAGAGGGGACAGTCCAGCACCGGGCGTTACAGACAACGCGGATACGGTACATCGTACCGGCACGTTCTCGCTTGACGGGCGCCAAGCGCGAGGACAGTCCCAAACGCTTTTCGCACATTGTGTCTTCTGACGAGGGTTCGAGCCGCGCGAGACCCGCTCTC
>DASXVL010000199.1:0-6389 GCA_036504255.1 Armatimonadota bacterium
CGCGGAAATCGAAACCGAGGTCGCTGTGAGTACCACGCCGATGAAGATGGCATCAATGCTAGATAGCCCAAATGCGAGCGCCGCGAGCGCGCCGCCAACTAAGGGCAATAGCACCCCGCCCACGGCGGCAGCCAGGGCCACTTTGCCGACACGACGCACGAGCGACAAATCGGTTTCCAGGCCGGCGATGAACATGAGCAGCAGGACGCCGATATTTGCCAACGTTTTGATGGTCTCATGCAGCCAGGGGGCGCCAGTAGCGAAGAACGGCCAGGCGAAGAGATTGAGTACGGTCGGGCCAAGCAGCAAACCAGCCAATAATTCGCCAAAGACGACCGGTTGACGTCCATAGCGCCGGCTCAGATGACCGGCGAGTTTTGCGACGGAAATTATGATGGCCAATGCCAGCAGCAGTAAGAGCTCATTATTCATATGCGGTGTCCAACGCCCATACACAGACAAAACTTCGCTATCTCGCGTCACTGCAATGGTACACGCCTTCCATGTGACAAGGCAAGCTGTCAGCCAGCATGCCGCGGCTTGACACGTCGCGGCCGCTCGGGTAGCATGAACCGCGGATTTTCTCACGCGGGAGTTGCGACGTTGTCACTGCCCTACGAATTGATTTCACTCGATCTGGACCTGACTTTGCTGAACGCTGATCATCAGATCAGCCCACGAAATCTGGAAGCCGTTCATCGTTGTCGCGATCTTGGCGCGAAGGTGATCATTACTTCCGGGCGCATGTATTGTACGACACTCGCATTTTTGCGCGCCATGGGACTTGATACACCCGTGATCTCCTACAACGGGGCCTTCATTAAACGTGAAAGCACCGGCGAGATACTGCTGAACGAACACCTGGACGTCACCACCGCGCAGGATTTGGTCGACTATTGCGAACGCGAAGGGCTGCATCTCAATTATTATCTGGATGACACGTTGTACACGGCAAAAGCCACGCAGTGGTCCGATCTCTACGCTTCCCGCACAGGCGCGACCATTCATCCCGTTGGCGATTTGCGTGTCTTTGCCGACCGCGCCCCGACGAAGGTGTTGATCGTAGATGAGCCGGAGCGCATCACGCGCCTGTACCAGGAATTGAGCGTGCGCTATGCCGGTCGTGCCTATGTCACAATATCGAATGCCGAGTATCTTGAATTCATGCCGCCGGAGATCGATAAAGGCACGGCACTCAGCGCCGTCGCTGCGTATTATGGCATTGCACAAGAAAAGGTCATCGCGTTCGGCGATGCGGGGAATGATATTCCTGCCATTCGCTGGGCGGGCATGGGCGTCGCGATGGATAACGCCAAGCCGGAAACGAAAGCCGTGGCAGATCGGATAGCCCCGCGCTATGATGCAGATGGTGTCGCGCAGGTGCTTGAGGAGATTTTCGGACTGACGCCGTCGCACGTCTGACCAGCGACCGCGGGCGGAGGGCAGGATGATGCATGTCGGTATCGCGACGGTCAACCTGGAAGTCACCGATGCCCTGACGTTGAAGGACAAGCGACAGGTCGTCCGCAGTCTGTTGGCGCGTATTCGCAACGCCTTTAACGTCTCCGCCGCTGAGGTGGGAGAATTGAACGCGCATACGCGCACCGCGCTGGGGTTTGCCGTCGTGGCGAATGATAAAGCGTATGTGCATGGAATGCTGGAAAGGATCGTCGATCTGATCGAACGCGAAGGACGGGTCGTCCTTATTGGATACGAAACGGAATTCGTGTAAGCACTGCAGTCAATGGGTTGGAAGAAAAGGAGTCAGTATGGCCTCGACACGGGTACAGAAAGTCGCTAAATTACTGCGTGAAGAATTGAGCAGTATCATTCGCCGGGAAATCAACGATCCGCGCCTGGGGTTCATTTCCATCACCGAGGTCGAACCGACCTCGGATCTACGCTCTGCCAACATCTATATCAGCGCCTACGGCACACCGGAGGAGCAGCAGGAATCGATGGGTGTACTGGATCGGGCCTCCGGTTTTCTGCGTGGCATACTCGGTCGCAAACTGGAAATGCGCAACATACCTGAGTTACACTTCCAACTCGATCGCTCGCTTGAGCGTGGTGCGCGCGTCTTCGAACTGCTGAACGAGATCAAGCCGACATTGGAAAAGGATAAAACGGATGACAAATCCTGACATCACGCTCGTCGCCACCGCGTTGCGCGGCGCCTCTTCATGCCTGATCGTCACTCACGTCAATCCGGAAGGCGACGCTATCGGCTCGCAACTGGCGCTAGCGCTGGCGCTAGAACAGCACGGCATAACCGTGCATTGTTACGACCAGGATGGCGTGCCGGAGAATTGCCGCTTCCTGCCGACCTGGGAGCGCGTACTGCAGACACTGCCCGAGGTCATCCCCCCACTGGTGATCTATGTCGACGCGGACCGTTTGGAACGCTGTGGCTTGCGCCTGGAAGATTTGCCGGGCGCCGAGACGTTCGTACGCATCGATCATCACGTTAGTGATGCCATTGATCCGGGGCCCTCGTTCGTCAATCCGCAGGCTGCAGCCGCCGGCGAACTGGTCTTTGAGCTCCTGCCGGCACTGCAGGCCACAGTGACCCCGGAGATCGCCACCTGCCTGCAGACCGCGCTCATGGTGGATACCGGACGCTTCAGCTACACGAATACCAAGCCGAAAACGTTACGCATCGCCGCGGAGTTAATTGGCGCCGGCGCCGATTTGCCGATGATCGTCGATTGGATCTGGGGCCGCGTCAAGTTTTCCTCCGCCAAGATGCTGGGCATCGCATTATCCTCACTGCAGGTGACGGCCGATGGTCGCATCGCCTGGGCCATCTTGCGGCACGAAGATTTCCTCACCGCCGGGGCATCGGCAGAAGAAAGTGAGGGTATCATCGATCACGTCCGCAGCGTGCAAGGGGCATTGGTGGCCGCGCTCTTCACCGAGAAACGTGGCGTCGTCCGCGTGAGTCTGCGCTCACATGGCGAGGTTGATGTCGCCGAGATTTCCCGCAGCTTCGGCGGTGGCGGGCATGTCAAAGCCGCCGGCGCTTCTTTCGACGAGCCGATAGAATTTGCCATCTGTCAAGTCTTGCAGGCGATCGAAGCGAAGCTGCCCCCACGGTAAGTACTTACCCTATCCCGTATCGCGGAGAATACCCTAAGCATGGAACTCTCGGCAATTTCCGACATCGTCCAGACGCTGCCCTGGCTGGCGGAATTCGCCAGCGCGCGGCAGGCCGAGCCACAACCGGTCTGGCTTGTCGGAGGGTCGGTGCGTGATTTACTCCTCGGGCGTACGCCCCTCGATATCGACCTGGCTGCTCCGGACCCCGAACCGTTGGCACGGCGCTTTGCCGGGCTGATCGGGGGACGAGTCATCCCGCTCGACCCGGAGCGTGGTACCTGGCGTGTGACCCTCGCGCCGCAGCATTATGTCGATTTCTGTCGCTTCCGCGCCCAGGACATCCTGGGCGATCTGCGCGGCCGCGATTTTACCTGTAACGCGATTGCCATACGCCTGCCGGATGATGATAGCCAACCCCTTGCATACTATGACCCGTTCCATGGCGCGGATGACCTGCGGACGAATACGCTGCGCATGGTGGAGGTCGGTGCCTTCCGCGATGACCCGGCGCGCATTTTGCGTGCGTTTCGCTTCCTAGCGGAACTCCCGTTGACTATCGAGCCGCTCACACTGCTGCAAGTGCGGCGCGACGCCGATCGCTTGCCGCTCGTTGCGCCGGAACGCCTGCTGAGCGAATGGTGGAGGCTCTGTGCCGCCCCGCGCGCGGAGACGGCCATTCGGCTGATGGCGGACACCGGCGTGCTTGACGTCCTCTTTCCCGAGGTGGCTGCCACCCGTGGCGTAACGCAGAATGCTTACCATCGCCTCGACGTGTGGGGGCATCAACTGCTCGCGGTGGAAAAGATGGCGTCGCTCCTGGCGCATCCCGGCGAGGCGTTACTTGATCTAATGCCGGAGTTTGACGCGATACTGCGCGATCCGCATCGGTGTGCGCGTTTGCTTTTCCTCGCCTTGGTTCATGATATCGGCAAACCGGCGACGCGCTCGGTGGTCGAGGGGCGCACACATTTTTACGAACACGACGCCGTCGGCGCCGAGCAGGTGAGCGCGCTGTGCCGCCGTATGCGCGTGAGCCGGGACGATACGCGCGTGATGGAGACGGTCGTCCGCCATCACCTCCGCCCACTGCATCTATCCCATGCAAAAACACTCTCGCGCAAAGCGATGATCAAATTCTTCGGCGACACCGGTGATGCAGCCTGGGAAGTGATGTTACTCGCGCTGGCTGACAAAGCCGCGGGACAGGGGCCGGCGGCTGAACCGGATATCTTGGCGCAATTGCGTGCGGTCTATCGGCAGTTACTGGCGTTTTACCACACGATCTACCAGCCAGCGTTGACACACCCGTACGTTACCGGACGCGACTTGATTCGACAATTCGACATACCCCCAGGTCCAACGGTCGGCAGCTTGCTGCAGCAGCTCCGCCATCTGCAATTGACCGGCCAAGTGTCCTCTGTGGAAGAAGCGATACATTGGCTGACCAAACACGGGCACGCCTCAATACCCCAGCCAGACTCGACGATCGAGTAGCAGGCGCTTCTCACGTGGCGGCGAAGTTAATAGATAACAGATTGCCCACCCACGCGGAGATCAGCATGAAACAGCAGATCCAAGCCGGTGTCCTGCTGGCGCTTATCATCGGCGCAGGATTCCTCACCTTTCAAGCGTTACAAAAGCTTGCGCCACTGGTCGTGCTTATCGCGATCGCTGTTGTGTTTACTACCGGTATCGATCCCTTGGTCAACCGCTTGCAAGCCGCAACGCGCCGTCGTTGGCAAATGCCACGCTCTCTGGCGACCCTGTGCGTCCTCTTGTTGGGCTTGCTGATTATCATCAGCGCGATTTCCTTTCTCGCCTACTATGCGGTAAACCAGGCGATTTTTGTCGCAAATGATGAGCAATTGCAACGGCAATTAACCAATTGGTTCACGCATCTTTCTGAGCGTTATCCCGTGTTGATCCCATCGTTAACCTCACTCCTCGGTCGTTTGAAGACGCAGACCGGACAAATTTACAGCTATCTCTGGACGACAACGCTGGCAATTTTCGGTTTGCTTGGTACCGCATTTTCTCTGGTGCTGGTGCTCGTCTTTACCTTCTTTTTTACCACCTTTAAAGACGGCATCTGCTATACCTTGCTCCAGTTTGTCCCGCAGCAATATCAGGCGCGTACCCGCGTGGTGGGCCATTTGGCGGCGGAAAAGATGGGCGGATGGTTGCGCGGGCAGATTACGCTGGCGCTGATCATTACCGTGATTATTATCCTGGGCATGTCGATCCTCGGTTTTCCGGCCTTTGCGGTCCTGACCGGTATCATCGGCGGTCTCGGTGAACTCATTCCCATGGTCGGACCCTACCTGGCGTTCCTCCCAGCCTTGCTCATCATTCTGCTCTCGGAACATCATACCTGGCAGGTGATCGCGGCCATCGTTTTCTTTGTCTTGCTCTCCCAGGTGGAAAACTACGTGCTGGCGCCGAAGATCATGCAGCGCCATGTCAGCTTGCACCCGGTAACGGTCATCCTCGCGTTATTCACCGGCGGCAGTCTCTTCGGCATTGTCGGCGCGTTGCTGGCCATACCCCTCACAGCTGCTGGGCGTATCATTTTGCTGGAGACGATCTTTCCGCTCATCCAGGGTAAAACGCGGCGGCAAATCGAAAACGGAAAACCGGAAGCGCGCGCCGCACGCCGTGACGCCTCGCTACGCCATCGCAAAAGTTTACCGACACAGAGTGAGTGACGCCCGATGCTAAACGACGCACAACTAGAAGCCGTCACAACGCGAGTCCCGAGCGTGCTGGTCTCCGCCGGCGCGGGGTCGGGAAAAACGCGTGTGCTCACCCAGCGTTATTTTCATTTGCTCGACGAACGTCATGATGGACGTCCCCTGCAAATGGATGAAATCCTCACGCTGACCTTTACGCGGAAAGCGGCCCAGGAAATGCGCGAACGCATCGGACGCAAGCTCGATGAGGAAGGACGCCTCCACGAGCGACGGGAGCTCAGCCGCGCGCCCATTGGCACCATCCATAGCTTCTGTGAGCGCGTGCTGCGTGAACATGCGCTCGAGGCGGGCATTGATCCTAATTTCCGCCTGCTTGATGAAGCCGAAGCGCGCACGATGCAGGAAAATGCGCTCGATAGTATCTTTGAAGACCTGTGGGGTGGTCCACAGCATGAGCGGGAAGCCATCGGGCGCTTAGTATTGGATGTCCCGCAACAGCGGCTGCGTCCCGCACTGCTCTCCATCTTTCGCACGGCGCGTACCCGTGGCGTCGCCATGGCGACGCTTACGGCGTTACCGCCTGCGCCACTGCAACTCGTC
>DASXVL010000200.1:0-15785 GCA_036504255.1 Armatimonadota bacterium
GTAAAAATATGCGTTTGCGTAATGTATGCCTGAGCAAGCAACCGCCAACTCATCGTATCGCCGGCTAGCAGCAAATGCTTTGTGTGTAATGTCGGAAGCGGCGTAAGGTCAATGGCGCGGAAGAGATCGCCGATCGCCGCGAAACTCAAGTCTGCCGCGCGTTTTGTGTCGGTAGTGATCAGCGCCTGGGCGCGATCCAAGCGATAGACGGCCCTATACTGGAAATAACTCGCCGCGGTCTGCGCGGAGACTGTTAGGATGGTCAGGAGCAAGGCCAACAATGCGCCATAGTGGCACAGGTAGCGTCCGAACGCAGGCATCGCTTTTGCTTCGCTCGTCGTTGATAACACAGCTTCTTTCGCTTGAAGCGAAGCGGTGATTCCTAGCATGGCCCAAAACAGCATCAGGGTCTCCGCGTCATCAACCGCGCCAAGGCTAGCGACAAAATTGGCGGTAAATAATCCAAGTAACCCAATGCCAAGCCACGCGAATTCTCCGTCGCGGCATGTGATCTTGTAGGCGGTGTAAAACAGCAATACAAGGAGCAAAAGATACGGGAGAAGACCGAGTATCCCTGTTTCCGCGGCGATTTGCACAGGCAAACAATGCGGATAGGATTGAATGGCATAGCGACTCTGAGAGCCTACTGGTCGAAACTCCGGCATAACGAATGATGAGGTTCCCAAACCCCAACCGAAGAGTGGACGGGCAAGAAACATGCGCACGCCGCCCTTGATCGCCAGCAGGCGATCAGTCACCGTATTTTCGGATTGGAGGTGCGTCATACTGGAAAGGCGTGATTGCACGGCCAGAGACTCGGCGGACTTTACCGAAAGACGGGATTGCGCGGTGAGCATGATGACGAGTACGAAGGCATAGATTGCGAAACGAATCCACAGGCCCCAAACAGAAGCAGGAGAAGGAAATAGACGTTTTCGCTGGCAGATGACGAGCACGCTCATCAGGAGGAAAGCGCAGCACACAGCGACCCATGCCCCACGTGTCAACGTAAAGAGGAGGGCCACGAGCATCACCAGCGTTGATGCATCAAGCCAGAGTTTGAGGCGTGGATGTGGGCAGGCAAAAATTAGGCCAAAACCCAATGGTATGAGCGTTGCCAGATACGTCCCGGTAAACATGGGGTTGCCCAATGTACTCATGAGGCGATACTGTGAATACGGTAGATGGAAATTTAGTATACCAAAATACTCGGTTAGTCCGATGAGGGCGACGAGACCACCACTGAACACGGTTATGTTGAGCGCGAAGGATATCTCGCGGGGATCAACGATGAATTCCTTGATGGCAAAGTAGAGGACAAGACACGAACCAAGGAGTGGTAGGCCGTCTTTACTCCAAACAGGTCCGAACAGTGAGATCCAGGGATAGGCAGAGGTGAAACCGGTGACTAGTATGGCTAGAGAAAAGAGAAGCACGGGAATATCTAGTACATGCTTCCGTAAAGTGAATTGTTTGCACTGTTCCCAGGATTGCAGTAAACAGGCACAAAGCAATCCGGTGCAGAGCAGCAAAAAGAGGCGTCGTCCTGTGTCGAAAGGATTCGCCAGCGGTAGGCCTGGCGCATAGAGCAAGGGGGCTATGAAGAGCAGCAGATAGATGATGCGCCGAGCAAAGCGTCGTATCTTTGCGAGTGGCTGCGCTAAATTGCTCGTGGCAGTAGATAGCGATTCGCCGTTGGCTGTAGAAGAACACATGATGAATTGATCCTCTTCCGCGCGTCGCGTTCAGCATCAGCGCCAGAGACAGATAGCATTGCTAACTCCAACGAGGAAGGGGAAGATAGCGCACAAGACTTATAACTGCCCGAGCGTTCGCCCGTCGGTAAGGGGAATATTGGCCAGGGCATCCGGTGCAGTAACTTTACCGGTGGCCGTATCGTATTTCCAGTGGTCGGCATCGTTCGTGTCTGATGGGTCAACAAATGGGTTCAGTGGGAGGCCATTCCCGGTGATACCACCTTCTGTTGATATATAGGCGCCGCGAAATGTTCCGACAGGGACAGGGGTTACTAGGCTCTGGAAATCCAGCGCCGCAATATCGCGCAACACCAAAGGGAACATGCCGGTGTCAGCTTGAAAGCGCTCGACGGCATACCGAACATGGTTCAAATTTGCGATGAAGTTCGCCTCACGTGATCGCCGTGTCGCCCCCATAAGTCGAGGGATGACGATTGTGGCGAGAATGGCGATGACGACAATCACAATAAGGAGTTCAATTAGCGTGAATGCACGAGTTTGTTTTCTGCTGTGTTGATGGGTGATCATGGTAGTGCTCTCCTCATTCTATGAGGTGTGTTGAATCGGTGAGACGCTAGTGCATGAGCACTGTCTAAGGTTACTGGGTGGCAGAAAAGACAGACCCCACCCGCGAACTGTGCAGGCGGGATCTGCGATTTCCATATCTAAAGCTTAGGAATCGGCCAGCAACCCAATGATGGTAAACCCTCTGCGGCATGCCGCGAACTTGGAGAGCGACATAGGGCTACTCCTTTGTAAATAGCATATGAGTTTCGGCGTACCGAAAACGATCGAGTAAGTGACCCTTTCCTGAAACACAATCCAAGTAACTGGTCGAATATTCTTATACTTAGTGATTTAACAAGGTATCTCCTGTTTTGTCAAGAGTTCTGCCCATAAATGTATAGAGAGTGCCCGTCACGGGCACAGTATGGGGAATGAAGAGTCCAGCCATCGGCGAAATACCCCGGCAGGTTTTGGCAAAGACAGCCTTCCCCACCGTCGCAGTGATTCTTTTCAGGTGGTCTTATTCAACAACAATATCTGGTAGCTGGAAAAGCTAGACCCCGCCTGCGTATTGTGCAAGCGGGGTCTATACTGGTCAAAGAGAAACTGAAGCTTAATACGCGTTATATGCCTTGCCGTCGGCGTCAGTTCCCGACAGAGCGGAGCCGACCTTGACGGTCCCGGTAGAGACGCCCGCATATGCCCAGCTCGTACCAGACGTCGTATAGGTTGGAGTGGCGGCGGTGTCGTACGGATTGACTGGGATACCACCGGAACTCGGAATGACGGCGCCTTCATCCTTCAGGTATGGGCCTTTGTAGGCGCCGGCAGGCACGCCAGTCTGTGAGGTGGTCGTACCGGTCAGGCTGGAGAGGATATCCGGATACATGCCACAGTCGGCTTCGTACTGCGAAACAGCGTTGCGCAGGATCTGCAGGTTGGCTTTCAGGGTGGAGTCCTTGGCCTTGCGGCTGGCGCCCATCAAGCGGGGAATGACAATCAATGCGAGGATCGCGATCACGACGATCACAATCAGCAATTCAATGAGGGTAAACCCTCGGCGGCGTACCGCGAACTTGGAGAGTGACATATTTCTACTCCTTTTTTAATAGATTATGAGCTTCGGCATACCGAAAGCTCATCGAGTATGTGACCAGTTACTAGATGATGATCAAGCGGCTGGTCAATTAATCATACAATATGTGATTTAACAGGGAATCCTACGTTTTGTCAAGAGTTTTAGCCAATGAGTTTTAGTAAATGGATATAAGTCTGTTACTGTACTTATAGGCAAACAGCGTTCTTTTCCTGCTGATTTAGACGTCATTCTCGTCGAGTATCAGAGATCAATAGTATTTTTCCGCGAAATCGGCGCTCTACGTCGACGAATTTCCTATGGCTCACCTCGCGCTCGATATATCGCCTGATTCGATTATGCGCGAAGGTGCAGCGTGTATTACCCACTACCGGTGACGCAACAAGGATTCACAACACTAATGCTGACGATATCCCCTATTGAGAGGGGGATATCGCTGTGTCGTCGAAAATATTATCTATGTTGATATTGCGGTTAGGGACGTAGCGATATTTATGATACATACGGCTTTGACTTTGACTGAAGCACAACAGACCCGTTTCACCGGGTATCCGGTGACGCTGCCTGTTTTTGAAGGCCCGTTGGATCTGCTGTTATATTTGATCCGTCGGCAGGAAATCGATATCTATGATATCCCCATGGCGACGATCACCGCGCGATTTCTCGATTATATTGCGTTGATGGAGGAATTGGATATCGAGGTCGCGGCCGATTTTCTGCTCATGGCTGCGACGCTCCTGGAAATTAAGTCACGCATGCTGCTGCCGCGCCAAACCATGTGTGAGGAAACGCTCGAGGAAGAGGACATTGATCCGCGCGCCGAACTCGTGCGAAAATTGTTGGCGTACCAACAGTTCAAGCTCGCCGCCAGTGACTTACAGCGCAGATCGGAGGAGCGTAAACTGCTCTTTCCACGTAACGCGGTCGTCCCACATCTCACCTTCGCGCATCCTGATCCCGCGCTGGCAGGGAATCTTGATGGCTTTAGCTTGTGGGCGGCCTTGCAAGAAGTGCTGGCACGCATCGAAGCCGTCGGACCGACACTGCGCGAAGTCGCGCGCCCCAAAGTCACCTTGCGCCAGCAGATGGTGTACATTCTGCGCCAGCTCGAATTGTCCCCAGGCGGGTTGGCGTTCTCGCGCATCTTCTTTCAGGAAGAGCGCGAGGACCCGCCGACGCGGCTTGAAGTGATTGTGACCTTCCTGGCCCTGCTGGAACTGATGCGTTTGCATCGGGTGCTTGTGTCGCAAGATGCGGTGTTCGGCGCGATTCGCCTGTTGCCCGTACAAGCGAATATCCCCTATGCTGGTCCGCCTACGGATTAGTGCGCCCGCATCCACTCCCCATGCCCAGTGATCAGGGGTAGAGCCATTCCCCTGTCGATTCGTCCTCCAGGATAATCGCATCAAACGGGCAGGACTCGGCCGCTTCCCAGATCGTCGCGTCGCTATCGCCCTGGTGGTCGATCACCACGGCTTTATCCATATCATCAAGCTGAAACACCTGTGGGGCAATCACGACACAGGAGCCGGCGCCTTTGCATAATTCACGGTCAACTCGGACTTTCATCAACTCACCTCCTTGGCACAGCTGCCATCACGCAGTCTACGGAGCCCAAGCATTGACGTCAAGACAAAGAATCGCCAAAAAGAGGGCGAAGTGACACCGTGCGAAAAAAACCGGACCGGGCGTTATGCCGTTGGGTGGCCGATTAATGGGCAGCGCGGTGAAACTGGGTGTGATACAGGCGTGCATACTCGCCTTGCTGGCTGAGTAATGCGTCGTGGGCGCCCATCTCAACAATTTTCCCGTGTTTCAGGACAACGATCACATCCGAGTTCAGGATGGTGGATAGACGGTGGGCGATCACGAACGTGGTGCGGTTGCGCCGGAGTCCTTTCAGGGCGTCTTGTACTTGCAGCTCGGATTCCGAATCAAGCGCCGAAGTTGCTTCGTCGAGAATGAGGATACGCGGGTCGCGCAGCAGAGCGCGGGCGATCGCCAGGCGTTGTCGCTGACCGCCCGAGAGCTTGACGCCGTCTTCGCCAATGTGAGCATGGTATCCATCGGACAATTGTGTAATGAAGCCATGGGCATTCGCCCGTATCGCCGCCTGCTCGATATCCGCATCGCTGGCCTGCGGTGTGCCGAAACGAATGTTATCACGGATCGTGCCGTGGATTAAGACGGTTTCCTGTGAGACGATGCCGGTCTGCCGGCGCAGACTGCGTAAATTCAACGTCGTCAAGTCGCGACCATCGATTAATAATTGTCCTTCACTGGGCAGATAGAGACCCAAAATCAGATGGATCAAGGTGCTTTTGCCCGCACCGCTCGCACCGACCAGGGCTACTTGTTGCCCAGCGCGCGCCGTTAAGGAGATATCGGTTAATGCGCGCGTGCCATCACTGTAATTGAAAGAGACGTTATCGAAGCGCACGTCACCCTGGATAGCTTCCACAGGGTCGCCATCCGTGGGGAATTCGACCGCGTCTTCATCCAAAAGCTCATACACGGCTTTTAAGGCGGTATTGCCACTATAGATGGTCTCGGTAATGGTGGCGAGTTGGTTAATCGGGCCGAGCAGGAATCCCTGAAATCCCGTGAAGGCAATCACCTCGCCGAGCGTCATCCGGCCATGGATGACGAAGATGGCCCCCACCACCCATACCACAATGGTGCTGATGCCACCGAAGGTCATAATCATATTGGCGAAAAAGCTGCTGAGGGTCGCGGTGCGAATACCTGACGACAAATACTCGTGGATCGTACGCTTCATCTTCGCGTTTTCGAGTTCTTCCATGCCGAAAGCCTTGACAAGGCGGATGCTATTGAGCAGGTCATGAATGCCGGAAGACAGGGTTTCGCGCATGTCGCGGAATTCCCGGTGGCTGTCGCGGACGCGCTTGCGCAACACGCGCACCGCAAGGTAGGTGAGCGGCATCATGGAGAGCAAGACGAGCGTCAAGGCCCAATTCAGATAGAGGATGATGCCGAGGGCGATGAGAAATGAGGTGGCACTTACCAGCACCTGTGTGACGATAGCATTGCTGGAGATGTCCACCTGTTCAGTGTCCATCATCGCACGGGCATGCAGCTTTCCCAGGTTGGAATTGTCATAGTAGCTCAGACAGAGTTCCTGCAGCTTGGTGCACACCCGCGCCCGCAGCTCGAAAATTACGGCTTTTGTTGTTTTTAAGGTGTAGTAGCGCTGGCCGACGCCGATGGCAAAAAACGCGAGGTAGAGGGCGAATGCCAGTATGCCGAGTTGGAATATTTCGGGGATATTGTGCTGGGGAATCGTGACATCGACGAAATGGCCGTAAATGCGAGGTATCGGCATTTGCAGTGTCGAGGCCAGCAGCGCCATCACGACACAGAGCACGACCTGAAACCATCGCCGGCGGTACATGCGTAAATAGCGTACTAACGGCACGTCTGCCCAATCAGAACTTAACACGATGTGATCCTTCAAAACCGATGGGTTACGGTATCGCGCTGGCGACGGGCTGCTACCGTAAACCAAACGGCATTGTACCACAGCTTCGGTGACTCAGGCGTGCCGGCACCCGTGAAACGAGTGTTTATTGCATATCCTGCGCCGAGACGATTAACGGCCTTGACGGTAAATGAGCTCAAGCACTGCTTCAGTCGTCGTCGGGGGCGGCGTCGAGGTGAGGGCACGTCGAATCATCTGTTGGGCGTCATTCCGTGAATATTGCAATTGTAAGAGCACGGCCAGCGCTTCATCGGCAAGATCACCGGCTGATGCCATTCCTGGCGTGGGCATCGTGACGGGGGTACCGCCGTCGAGCAAGCAATACGCCCCCATCTTGCCTTGCAACTTCGCGACAATTTCTTTCGCTTTTTGACGCCCGACTCCTGGTAAGCCGATGAGGAACTGGAGATCGCCGCCTTCTACGGCGGAGGCAATTTTCTGTATCGGCTGGGCGATTGCTTTCACGGCTGTGCGCGGCCCAATGCTGGCGACCTGAATGAACTGCTCGAAAAAATCGCGTTCTAACGTGTTGCGGAAACCGATCATCACGGGCGTCGCCCGGGATTGATCAATTTGGAGATAGTAATAGATGACCAGGGAGACTTCCTGGCCTTCCGACACCTGGGGCAATGCGGCCAGAATGGCGGGTGGCACCATCACCTCATAGCCGATACCGCCAGCCAGTATGATGAGGGCGGCAGGCTTTCGCTCAACAATGATGCCTTGAATATAGCTGATCATGGCGTGGTATCTCTCCTATAAATGGCGCATTAACGTCGGAGCAGGGCAAGGCGTTCGCGATTGGCATGGCAGATGGCCAGCGCCAGGGCGTCAGAGACATGGTCGGGAATGGCAGTCGTGCTCAAGCCCAACAGGCGCTGTACCATGGCCTGTACCTGTTCCTTCCCGGCATGTCCGTGACTGGTGATGGCGCGTTTGACGTCAGTCGGCGCGTAATTGGTAACCGGTACCGCGCGCTGCGAGGCGGCGAGATAGATGACACCACGCGCGTGTCCCATCAGGATTGCCGTCCGCGGATGCGAGTAGGTGGAAAAGAGGTCTTCCATGGACATCGCGTCCGGGATGACTTCGTGCAGGATCGCCGTGATTTGCTGATGGATCTGCAGTAAGCGTACCGCCAGCTCTTTGCTGGTAGGGCGAATGACGCCGGCGGCCTGGCAGCTTAACTGTTGGCGGTCGTTCACGTCGATGACGCCGTAGCCGGTATTCACTAAACCGGGATCAATACCAAGAATGCGCATCGTAAGGGACACTCCGCCCGGGCGCGCTCTTGCCGCCCGTCGAGAGTATTATAGCAGAGATGCAGGCATTACCGACAGGGGAGAGGCAAACAAAAAGATGCCCCTCGCCGAGGCTGATGCGTAGGGCGAGGGGCACCGGTACATTAATTGAGCGTATCGCAGAGTGTGCCGGACTTCGCCGGGATTCTCTCACCCAACTCGCGGTCCGCAAGTAGCAGCATTTCTTCCGCTTTGCTGCCGGCAAGCTCGCGGATATGCGCGATGGACGGACCGATAATACGATCGGTATAGGTTGCCGGCAAATCCGTGCCATCTTCCGGGGGCAATTCGACGCTCTCAAGGAGATCAAGTACTGTCGCTTGATCTGGGGCGGCGAGTATGGCGGCGAGTATTTGTCGTTCCAATTCTTCGCCGACCGCCTGCATGATCGCGTCGCGCTGCTCCGGGGTCGGGCATTCCACGTAAATCCGGTTGATCGGCTCTGTCCCCGAAGCGCGAATGGCCAGATAACAGGCGCTCTCATCGGCATCGTGTAGTATGACTTCCACGAGTTCGCCGCGTACGCCACCGCAATAGACCGGTTTAAAGTTGCCGAGCAACTCATCGTGGAACGCGCCCTCGATGGCCATCTCGGCGTAGCGGTCGAGATAGACGTTGACCAACGCTTCTTTGGCGACATCCGGCGCCTGCACGTCGCGCCGCGCCGAGACGAGTTGCCCGTATTTGCCAATGAAGGCCTGCCACAACTCGTCCAGCGTTTGGTCGCTCACGGCGCACATTTGCAGGGTCAGTAATGCGCCCCACAAGCCATCCTTATCCGGCGTGTGCCCGCGCGAAGTCATGCCGTTGCTCTCTTCACCGGCGATCAGTAACCGTTGCAGGCACGTATGGAACGCCGCCTGAATACGTTTGGGGTCTTGCTCACCCTCGGCCATGATCGTCTGCAGCTCCGTCATCATGACATCGGCGATATATTTGAAGCCTACCGGTACGACGAAAGTGAGAAAACCGCTCTGCGTCTTTTCGTCGCCCAACATGACATGATAACTTGATGCCGCCACGTGCGGCACAATGGCCGTGAGGTCAGTCGGCGGGATGATTTTATCGGCATTTTCCACGGCTACGCGGTCGAGCAGACGCGAAGTGACCATGTTGCGGATCATGCGACCGGGTTTGCCGTTATACGCGGCAGTCAGCAAGTAATCAGCCAACATCGGTAGCATCTGATTCATCATCATGTAGCCGCCCTGCTCGTCGACCACCCCGAAGCGGTCCGAGTCCGTATCCATGCCCACACCGATAATGCGCGGATACTGCGCGCGCAATTCGCGTACGGTCCGTTGGCAACCGGCGATGTGTGGCGGCTCCGGGTTGGCATACATCAATTCCCCGAGCAAGGGGTCTTTCTGCCCATGAATGACCGTATAGCGCAGACCCAATTTATCGCACACCGCGCGCAGATAGCCACGTGAGGCCGAGTGCATTTCATCGATGACGATCATGGCGTTATTCGCGCCCCAGAAGCGACGCATCTGTGCGAGGGCATCACGGACGCTGCCGTCCGGCTGTGACACCTCGATGGAGAGATCGCCGATGGCGGCATCGACATAGGCGTCCAGTGGGTCGAAGTAGGTGACTTTCCCGCGCGGCATATCCTTCGGGATGATGTCATCCTCGACGAGCAGTTCCATGGCACGGCGTCCGATGGTATCGGTGGCACGCGACGGGGCGACACCGCCGTAGGGCATGTTGTAGCGGATGCCGTGGTATTCCGTGCCCAGATACGCGCGTTGCGCCGGGTCTTTCACCGGATTGTGCGATGGCGTGCAGTTGATGAGCCCAGCATTCGACGCGACGCCCAGCACTTCGGTCGTGTAAAAAATCAAGGCGGGCGAGGGAGTCTCACGGGCGGCGAGATGGACATCCAGCCCATTCGCTACGGCGACGCGGGCAACCAACTCGGCGACTTTGTCCGCATTGATCCGGCTATCGTACCCGATGGTGAGCGGATGCTCTTGCACGCCGCTATGTACGACAAATTCCACGATGGCTTGCGCCACGGCCGTCGCACGATGCCAGGAAAAATCCACGCCCATACGCGCCCGCCAACCGGAGGTACCGAAGCGTGGGTATTGCATATCCGCCACTTGATGCAGCAGCCAGCGTTGTTCACGCCCGATAGGCCGCTCCGCCAGTTGTCGCAGGCGCGTGGTCGCCTCGATACACGCTTGCATGCGCATAGCCCGTGGCGCAGTTACCGCCCCCGCGAGACGATAAAAGATATCGCGGCGTAATGCTTCTTCCAGACCGGCCCACTCTTTGCGCTTGAGCAACGCAACCATGGCGGCATCGGCAGCATTGCGAATCTGCCCCCAGGTGGTGCCGTCAGTTTCGTCGCCTTCACCCTCAATGAGAATTAATTGGAGTTCGCCCCACAGTTGGGCAATTTGCCGATCATCCATCTCCGCGCGCGCTAGCTGCGGAATGATATCCATTAATTTTTTCGCGGCGTCGTGCGGTGGGGCTTGATGTTCAAGAGCGCGGGCGAGTAACGCCTGGCGTAAAGTGCGTACGGAAAGCAGTTGCGGGTGTAACATCCCAAATCACTCCTACATAGAGAGCGTTTATGGCACGCTCCAACCATAAATTCAGAGTAACAAACCGGTCAATTATAGAGTCACTGCCCCGTCGCGTCAATGCAACACGCGGTCGGCGTTGTCTTTCATGCCGTACAGCCGTGATTGGCGAGAATTGCGATGGGGAATAACTTCTGGTAAGATGGAGCAGGAGGACGTTCACGTTATGGTTGATTGTGCGCGCTGCGGCGCTGTCAACAAAGCCGGCCGGGCGTCCTGTTGGAATTGTCTGGCTCCCTTGCCGCAAGCGGCTGCGCCGCCGGTCACACCTGAACCCGTTGTCTCCCCTACGCCTCTCGACCCTCCTCCGGCATCGCTACCGCATTCCTACCGCACTCCCCTAGAGCCATTAGCGCCAGTTACCTGCGAGGAGACCTGTCCCCCTGCGCGTCGTCGTGGAGGTGATGCGGATAATCGTACATTTGCTTACGTGGGGACCCCTGTCGCTGTCGCGAGTCAGCGTGGCCTGAGCTGGGTGATGGTCACCGTGTTGCTGATCACCGTCATGCTCCTGGCGGCGGTGCTGTTCTGGTTTTTTACCTTCCCCCGCACACCGCGAGCGGCTTCAGCGCTGGATATTGCGACCGCCTATCTGACGGCCGTCAAGACGTTCGATATCGGTACGCAACAGCGTTTGTCCACAGAGGACAGCAAGTCGGCATTCCTCCCGCCATGGCTGTCAATTTTGGACGCGCAGCCGGCGGGGGCGGTTTCCATGCAAGCAGACCGCGCAGAGTTGCCCATCGATATGATGATGGCATATACCTCTGCCAATGAACAGGCGCCCAGCGAATCGGTACGAAACGCCCTGGCGCGCCCCTATCGTCTGCTCTTGCAGCTGGAACACACATCGCAGGGCTGGCGCGTTGACCAGGCAGCGTTTTTTCACACAGTGCGCCAGACACTGGCCATCAAAAACCCCACAGTCGTATTTCCGCCATGGGAATAATTCCATTCGCCTAGCAGCCTGTTGCAGTACTCCGCCGGCGGCATCTGGCTGCTCCTTTTTCCGCCTGTCGTGACGGACTTTCTTGGAATATTCCCCGATATGCCGACGACAGTCCGTCACGACAGCCGAAAAAATGCCTCAGCCAACTGACCACCGGAGTACTTCAACAAGCTGCTAGCAAACACCACGCCGTCCGGAGAACCGGACGGCGTGGTGTTTGCTAGGCTTGCAGCGATGAGCGCCTTACGATGGGGCATTCTCCGCGGTGGGTTGTTTAGGCACCGTGAAGGAGAACGTTGAGCCTTTCCCCATGACACTGTCCACCCAGATCGCACCGTGATGTGCCTCGACCAGGCTCTTGACCAGGAAGAGACCAATACCGGTACCACCGACGCGTTGCGAATCGCCACTATGTACACGATGGAAGCGTTGGAACACTTTGTCGATATGATCGGCGGGAATGCCCATGCCCTGGTCGGTGACGGAAAACTTCAGCTTGTCGCCTTCATCACTGACGCTGGTGGTAATGAGACCGCCGTTCGGACTGTATTTAATCGCGTTGCTAATGAGGTTGGTGATGATCTGGTCCACCTTATCCTTATCAATCACGATCTTCGGCAGATCCTCCGGGACAGCGGTGACTAATTCATGCTTGGTGGTATAGCTGCGCTGGAAGCTGACACATTTTTCGACGAGGGCCGACACATCGGTGTCGTCGTAGTTCAGTTGCAGCGGCAAACCGCGTTCAATGCGGGAAACGTTCAATAGATCGCTAATGAGACGAACCAGGCGATCACACTCGGAGTCGATAATACCGTAAAACTCCATGCGTGTCTCTTGATCGTAAAACTCCCCTTCGGGGTCGTCGAGCAGCGTGCGGACAAATCCCTTGATCGAGGTCAACGGCGTACGCAACTCATGGGACACCGTGGACACGAAGTCGCTCTTCATGCGTTCAACATTGCGCAGTTCGGTGACATCGTTGAGTACGCAGAGTAAGCCGATGACGTTCCGTTTCTCGTCGCGAACCTTTGCAGTCTCCGCCTGGTAGAAGTGGTCTTCGGAGACGAATTCCTTCGCGGTTTCTCCCTCTTCCTGCAGAGAACTCGCGAGGAACTCGCGCATCTCTTCATTTTTTACCACCTCGTTGTAGTGCTTGCCGATGTGCTCGTCAGGATCAAGCCCGAGCAACTGCGCGGCGGACAGGTTCATGATTTGAATGCGGCTGTTGCGACTCAACACTAACAAGCCGGAGGTCATACTCTGTAGGGTATATTCCAGCTGCTTTTTCTCTGCAGAGATCGCCTGGAAGGCGCGCGCACTGGAGATCACCGCGGCGGCGTTGCGACCGAGTACGGTAAGCAGGCGGATATCTTCATCCGTAAACTTCAGGCCATAGCGTTTGTTGAACACGTGGATGACGCCGATAATCGTGCGCTCGACAACCTGTTGGTTCTCGTTGCGGCGCTCAATCACCATAGGCACCGTGAGGGAGTCGCGTACCCCAAGCATGCCCACCATATCTTTCATGGTCCGTGTGTCTTCGAGGCAAGCATGGCAGATGAGCGGATGGCCTTCACGGAACACTTCACCGGAGATGCCCTGGGTGGCGGGTACGCGAAATGCCGCGACTTCTTCATCCGTAATCTTCAGGGCAGGCGCTTGGGCGACGAGCTCTCCGGAATCCGGTTCGTAGAGCATGATGACGCTTTTTTCCGCCTGCAGGATCATGGCGACTCGGCGTACAAACGTCTGGAGGGTGAGTGACAACTCTTCCGCTGTCGTGACAGGAGGGGCCACCTCTGTGACCGACGTCGAGGTTGAAACCTGTTGCTCTAATTGTTTCTTCGTGCCTTCAAGCTCGGCGATACGCCGGCGAAGTTCAGATAATTCAGCCTGGATATCCCGTTGTTTATTCGGATCAGGCGTACCGATGGCGACCGTCATTGCGCAACCTCATTCCATGGGCGTGTGGCTCGCATCAATTGCGGGGTGAGCCCACTGCAAAACCAGACCATTCTAGCGGATAGCTTTCCCTGGCGTCAAGGTGATGCCGGGGAAGAGACGCCCGAAAACGGTAGAGAAATCATCTCAACCGAGGCGGGCTTGAATAGGAAAGCAGCATTTCTGCGTTAAAAAATCTCTCCTGATGTGCTTGAGCGTCAGAAGGTAATACTCTGGGACAACATCACGGGCGTTTGTCTTGAAATAGCGATACCGAAGCTTCCCAGACCGAGGCCAGCCGTGAAACCTGTCGTTGAATTATACCCACCACGCAAGGCAAGCACATTGCCGGGCGCGCGTACTTCTCCGCCTATGCGTACTTGCGCTTTTCCGTAGGCGCCGCCGATATCCACGAGATCAGCCGCGAGGGTCGAATATTGCCCAACAAGGGCGACCCCTGCGCTGATGGAGCGCGGTGACATTTGCTTGGCGAAGAGTCCATCCGGCGACGCGGCAGCAAACGCGATGGCTTTTGGTTCCAGCAGATTATTTACCACCACGGCAAAACGGGCATTGGGCATGCGGGCGGGGGTATAGGTGAAGCCCAGGTCCGCGCTGAACGACCGTTGGCTCAAATAGTTATTTCCCCCCATCTCGGCTGCCAACAGTGGTTGACCGGCTAACACGGCATTGCCGTCGATAATGTAATGCGAGTAGTAGGCCGTGCTTGGCTTGACACGCACCCCTACGGCCAGTCGGCCCTGCATCCCCGGCAGCGGCACATGCACGCCAAGGCCCACGCTCGGCAGCGTCGCAAGCCCCCCGGCATAGAGATCCGCACGGGCGTCGCTACTGGGCGTGCCCTGGTTGCCGCCATGGACCCAACGCTTGAATGCCTCGTTCGGCAGCAGTTCGGTCCGAATGGCTGCCGTGGCTTGTAAATCCATTTTGGGCAGCAGCACACCGGCGCTGGCGGTGGCATCGAGTTGCGTCGTGTTTTCGCCAAGTGTAATAGCCATATGCAGTGCATCGGCAGCACTGAGGGACGGATTGCCGATCAGTTTGATGGCATCACCGTACCCCGCGCCTTGCATATGCATGGTGGCGCTGGGCCATTGCACGCCAAAGCGTGCCCCGGTATCCGCCAACGAGGCAGGATTCAGGTTCGCGGTGTCGGGCGAATCGCCGGATGCCAAACCCGCGCCGCCCATGCCGACGGAACGCGCATCACTCCCGAGCGTAATATCGGCGTATGCCGGCCAGGATAACAGCAGACCGCACAACAGGACGGGGACGGTGCGCCACACCAAAACGGGTGACCAATGTCGCATAGGTAAACCTCCCAAGCACTTGACGTAGGCGTGAACACAGGGTGGTAATGCGATAGGGGGGCGATACCGAGTTAGCAGTCACCTGCGGGGCACGTAACCCATTATTCCCGCAAACAGACAACTTTATGCACAAACGATCCGCTCATGCGGTGTCGGTGCAGGAGGCGGCCTGACGCGGGTGCGCTGCCGTGTGAACGTTGGTGGCGGAGCAGATGGGAGACGGGGGCATGTGTCTGCACACATACCCCCGTCAAACATGGAGAGATTAGAAGCTGACCTGATACTGGGCGCCGATATTACCATCCACGTTCGGACGCAGCTCGTCTTGAATGGCCTGGTATTCCACGGTCAGCTTGGTGTTACCCGTGAGGTAATAGTTATAGCCGACCGTCGCGCGGCGGTAATTGTCATTCGCGCTATCCACGTCCGGGTCGTAGGTGTCGAGGCGCAGATATGGCTGACGCGGTGACCCGGCCTTTTGATACGCAAAGGTCAGGTAGGCCCCGCGGCTCTCGGCATTGACAAAGGTGGGCACGGTGGCAGTGCTCATGCGCCCATACCCCTGCGCCGCTTCACCCTGGATGAGGAGGGGGCCACGGTTGATTTCCAGGTCGAGACCGGTGCGGTTCATAACCAAACCGTTCGGACTGTGCCCACGATAGACCGAGGCGCCAATTTGGCCACCGAGCAGGTTGTATCCCACACGGCCGACAAAGTTCTTGTGGCTATTCTCATCGGCCTGCGTGTCGAGAAAACTACCGTTGGTAATGCCGGCGGAAACGGTGAAGGGCTTACCCACCGGGG
>DASXVL010000201.1:0-11194 GCA_036504255.1 Armatimonadota bacterium
CTCGTGACTCCGGTATCGCCGATGAGTTTCCGGTAGATATTAGTGGTGCTGTAGCGGGAAAACGAGACCGGTTTTACCCAGTTCAGGGTGATGGACGGCGGAGTGCTCTGCACCCAGGCTGTCGTCATCACTACATGGTCCTTCGGTACAAGGCTCTGTGCCTGTACCGTCTGCGGGGATAATAGCGTAAGACTTAGTAGGCTAAGCAACGCACAAAGCTGGAGTACCCGTAGGCGCATACGCGCGGGCTTTGCGGAGAGCAAGGTGCTTAAGCGGTTGGATAGTGATAACATAGACATTGATGAACCTCTCAGTACCGAACACCATTTACGGGCGAAAACTTCCGTAAGACAACCGCAAGCAGCCGCCACCGACCCCAAATATGGCCATGAAGCACGAGGGACAATCTTGCCCCTGAAAACCCTATGCTTAACTTTATTGACTTTGCCCTGACTTGTCAATTCTTCCGCACGAGTATTTGCGAGAAAAATCCGCGTACCATCCGGCGGGCCACTCATCGCTCATCGTGAAATGTCCTGTGTTAGCTTCCTGAACCCAGTGCGCCCACCGCTAGCAACCATTCGTGCAGTTTGGCATTACGTGCAGAATCATCGTCAGGTAATTGAATCGGTCGTCCGCGACCGTCAAACAGTATGCCAACCACACCACCCTCTACGATACGCTCGATGGCCTTTCCTTTCCCTTCACCCAGATTCAGCCCACGCGCCGGGCGGGCAATTACCTGGGCTGTCTCGCCAACGGCCAGGGCAAGACGGGACAGTTCCCCACCCTGCACGGAGAATTCGCACGATGCGCCGTGCGCGGGGCGTACGGTCACCGCCATCACCTCCTCGCCCGCCTTCACGGGGCCGAGGGATGCAATGACCGGGCCGAGGGGGATGAGGCAATCACGATTGAAGACTTGTGAGGAAATCTCCGGGTTATCGCGGGAGAGGACACCCAATTGCGGCATCATAAAGATGGAATCCACTGCCAGCATGGTCACACCCACGGGCTGGAACGCGTCGATCATCATTAACGCGGATTGGTGGCGGCGCGGCGCATGTGAGAGGACACCTCCGCTGCCGATGATCAGGCTAAGGTCAAACATATTCACCAGCGAAGCACCGGATTCCCCCTGGCTCAAGGCAGCGCCAATCTCCCGTTGCTGCTGCACCCCCTTGAGGCCGGTCGCCAGCTGTTGATGATGAATAAAGGCCAGCCGTAGCGCCTCGCGCGCCACCGCTTGTTCCACCAGCAAATCCTCACGAGTCTGCGGGATAGTCGTGGGACGAATCATCTTGTTGCGCAGGCGGTTGCGCAGGGTGAAATCATTCACGGTTTCCGGTACCCAGCGTTTGATGCCGGCGGTGGTGGCTTCCGCCAATACGTTGCAGACGCTATAACTCATGCCAAGATTCGCGCTGACCGTCCGATTAAAGACGCCGCCGAACACGGAGAAGACATCGGTCGTCGCGCCCCCGATATCGACCGCAAGCACGCTACCGCCGCGCGCATCCGCCTCGGCCTGCACCATCAACCCGACCGCATGCGGCGTGGACATCACGGGTGAACTCACCCATTCGAGTAACTTATCGTAGCCCGGCGCCTGCGCCATCACATGCTGCAGGAATAATTCATGAATAGCATCCCGCGCGGGGGTCAAATTTTCTCGTTCCAGCACGGGCCGTAAATTATCGACGAATTCGAGGTTCACGCGGTCACCCAGAATAGCTTGCACGCCCTCACGGGCGCTGGTATTCCCGGCATAGACGACCGGGAGTCGATAATGGCGCCCGAGGCGCGGCTTGGGGTCTGCAGCGCGTAAGGTTTCTGCAATGTCCAGCAAGTGCTGCGTGGTACCACCGTCGGTGCCACCGGAGAGCAGAATCATGTCCGGGCGAATACCGCGGATGCGTTCGACCTTCTGATATTCACGACGCCCATCATCCACCGCGAGCACATCGATGACAATCGCCCCGGCCCCTAACGCGGCGCGCTGCGCGCTTTCCGCCGTCATGCCTTTCACGACGCCCGCCACCAGCATCTGCAGCCCACCACCCGCGCTGCTCGTGGACAGGTAGAGGTCCATGCCGACGGTATCATTTTCTCGCGGTCGCACCAGACGACCATCCCGGATGAAGGTCCTCCCGGTCAGATCTTCGAGCTCGCCGATGGCATTGAGCACGCCGACCGTGACGTCATCAAACGGCGCCTCAACCGTTGTCGGCGCCTCACCGCGCGCGACTAACCGGTATTCCGTGCCATCCCCTTCAATGAGGATCGCTTTCGTGGTGGTGCTGCCACAATCGGTGGCAATAATCGTCTTAATGATTGGCGACATCATACTATTAGCTTACCTCTATATAACCCTGGCACGTTGCCACGTGCCATCTGCGCTTAACTCTACCACAAACACGCCGGGGAACAAACGGCTCCTGTCCGATTGCTGAACAGGACTATTTCGGGAGTCGGCGAATTATGCTTAATGTAGCAAGGAGATCTACCTGATGGTCCGCTTCACCGAACTTGGACGCATGGTCTTAGTCTTTTTCCTCTGCTTTTTCCTCATCGGGTACGTCCATGGCTCGGCGTCGATGTTTATGATCGCCAGTTTTTGCCTGCTCATTCTTTTCGTCGCCTTGTTTCTCGCCTGGTATGGCCTACGCGGTATCCGTTGTCACCGCACGCTACCCGGGTCCACCATCTTCAGTCACGATCCATTGGACACCACCATCGTCCTCACGGAACCCACGGCGCGTTGGCGTATGCTCGAGGTCTACGATACGACGACGAACCTGCTCACCGGCCAGACAACCCACCGGCACATGGCGGTGATGCCCGAAGGTGCGCATAGTCTGTTTGTTAGCGCCGCGGGCGTTCGGCAACAGGCGCGCCGACATGGCGACACCGAGCGCATTGCGGAGATTGCCGATGTCATGCACTTTCCCCTGCGCGGCCACTACCGCCTTGGGCCATTCCGCATCAACAGTTACGACCCGTTCGGTCTGTTATATCTTCAACGCGCGTTTCGCACGACAGAAGAGGTTATTGTCTACCCCCACCCGCTGCCCATGCCGGAAATCGCCTTAAGTGGCGGTCTCGGGCCGCGTCAACTGTCCGAAGTCCGTCCGGTCGGCCATGTGGGTGAATCCGCCGACTTCCACGGAATTCGTCCGTATGTGCAAGGCGATGACCTGCGTCGCGTGCACTGGAAATCCACCGCGCACACCGGAAAATTGGCGGTAAAAGAGTTTGAGTATCATGCTTCCGGCGCCGTGCAAGTCATTCTCGATCTTGATGGGCGCGTGCAAAGCGGACACGACGAACGCTCCACTTTGGAAGCTGCCATTACGCTTGGGGCCTCGGTGCTGCATCATGCGTTAAGCACGGGCAATCAGGCGGGATTACTCACCACCGGCAAGACGGTGGTGACGTTGCCGCAAGAATCCGGACAGCGCCAGTTGCATCGCGCGTTAGAGGCGCTGGCGCTCGCGAAGGCGGATGGAACCGTAACGCTGGCCCAGGCGTTGGCCAGCGGCGAGGCGGCGCCATCGTCCGGTCGTTGTACCACAGTGGTCATCACGTCCAGCGTCGATACCGCTATCATCGGGCCGCTGATGCGCTTACGCGGCCGTTCCGCACAAGTGCTGCTCGTACTACTCAACGCCCAGAGCTTTGCGGACGCGCAGGTCAATCCGTCCGTCTGGCAGAATTCGCTCCCTGCCCGCACACTGCAACGGCTGTTCCTACGCCACCGCACGGCAAAGCCAGCACGCGATGAGTCCGCACACCAGGCGCTACTGCATGCGGCAGCAGCCGGTGGTATTGACGTCTACCCGGTTACCGCCACGTTGCCCTTGCATCAGGTACTGCAACGTATCCGCACGCGCTTCCTGTAACGGGATCGATCGCTACCCGCCCGTCTCGGCAGCATCATCGGTGCGCACGTAGCGCGCTAAGGCGAAGCGTTCGCCTCGACAAAGCGAAAGATACGCACAGCTCTCCGGGCAGCGGTTGGTCGTGGGCGTACGCGGAATGCGTCCGGCGCGCGAGTCTGCGGCTGCCGCACACAGTCGCGCTTCGCTCTCCGCCAAGAAAGACTCCCAACCCCCGCGATCCAAGGTCTTCATTCCGCGTGATGTGCCGTGCACGGGCCCGGCGGTCTCACAATATATGCCGCGCGCCTCGCTCTGGCGCAGACCCATGAATTCCGCGCCTAACGGTACGAGGCCGAACGCCCGCTGCAATGCCAGCAAATAGACCGGGGCCTGCAAGACTTTTCCCGAGGCTAACTCCCGCAACGACATGCGCGCGGACGATTTATAATCGACGACCACGGCCTGACCCAGGTCGTCATCGGACAAATCAATACGGTCAACGGTCCCGCGCAAGCGCACCGAGCCATTCGCCAGCGTTAGCTCCTGCCCCTGATAGCCAAAAGCGCGTTCAAAATACGCCGGGTGCACGCGCCTGGTCCGCGCCCGCGCGATCTCATCGCGCAGGAAACGCTGCAGCATGCGTCGCAATGCCGCCCACTCGATATCCCGTAAAAATGTCGCGCGATTTTGATAGCGGGGTTCAGCGGCCAGTGCCGCGCGCAAGTCGACTTCCACTTCGGCCCAGAGCGCATCCGGCATTTCATCTTCCAGATGCACCGGCTCGCCGACTGTATCCTGACGTCGCCGGTACAGCTGTTCGAGGACATGATGCAGGATCATCCCGCGATCAAGCGCGCTGAATTCTTCCTCCACCTCCCGCAACCCCAGGCAGTAGCTGGCAAACCACAGGAACGGGCAATCACAGTAACATTGCAACTCCGAGGCAGAATAGGCGCGCTGTCGCCGTGCTAAAACATCGCCGACCAACACGCCGGTCAACGCGGAAGGATTATCTTGCGCGCGTCCATACAGTCGCGCAAGCGCGGAGGCGGCGCCATGCGCCAACGGCGAGGCGGTGTAAGCGGCGGCAAGGCGGGTGCGTCCCTCTGCCCCACGCTCAGAACGTAGCCCGTACGCAAGACCGGCCAGGAATTCCTCCGCATTTTCTGCGGCAGACAGGGGGGGCAAGAGGTCACGAAATGACGTGCGCCGGGCTGTGGAGGAGAGGTCCGGGATGACCCGTTCCACCTCATCGAGGAAGAGTGAGCGTTCACGCGGCCGTCCATCCACATCGTGCTGGGCGTAACTCAACACGAGATAGTGCGTCGCGGAGGAGAGGGCGTGCAGAAACCAGAATTGCTCGTCATTCTCCAGGTGCTTGCGCGTATCAATATTGATTTGCAAATCACGCAAGGTGCCTTCGCGCTCATGGTCCATGAGAAAGGCGGACTCGCGCTGATGGCGGGGGAAGGTCCCCTGCACCAGATCGCAGAGCAGCACCATTTTAAACTTTTCTCCTCCGGTGGCATGGACCGGCAAGACGGGAATCCCTTCACTGGGCGTGGCGGGATTCGGCACTGACTCGCGGAGCAACGCGGTCATGACCAGTTCCAATGTCTCATCGTAAGGCGTGCTGCCGAGCAACGGCCCGAGCCGCCGTAGATCGTCCATAATCTGTTCCAGGTGCTGAAAGGCGGCATGCAATGCGATGTAGCGCTGTGCCCCCGGCGCATCGTCCTCAGGCAACGGCGGTATGGTTGGCAGACCCTGCGTGCGGAACGCTCGAATCAAGTCATCCAGCGCATCCATCAGGCCACGTGCGCCCACACGCCGGTGATACGCGTCATCGAAGGCGAGCAATGGGTACACTGCGTGCGCTAATGCCTCACGGCTCTCTTCGTCGGGCCAGGCCTCGGTCCAACTGGCACGGCGGTCGCGTAGATACTGCGCGCGCGCGATGAGTTCGACTTGACACGCCAGCCCCGGCGCGATGCGCAGGAAACCACTTTTCAGCAGCGTGAGCACGTCCTCGCGCTGCCAGCGTTCACGCACCAGACGGAAGGTGGCGAGCAGCGCACGCCCAATCGGCGTGTGCGCGAGTAACGGCGGATCGCGACGGACCGACAGGCCAAAACGCGCGAAACTGCTTGCCAGGCGCTCCCGCAGTTGCTCGGCATTTCGCGCGAGAATCGCGATGTCCCCAGGGCCGAAGGGGGTGCCATCCGGTAATTTCCGCGCGCGCAGTAGCCCCCGAATCTCGCGGGCCATCATGTCCGCTTCGTGTGCGGGCGTGGCGGCGATATTGAGCTGCAGCGAGGAATCCGGGGCGCAGGTACGGCGGCGATCACGAAATACTTCCGTACGCACGCAGGCGAGGGCATTTTGTCCCACCGCAGGCATGGCAAAGGGCACCGTGTGTAGTTGCACCTGCCCGGCCTCGGCAAATACCTGCAAACGGTCGAGCGACGCTTGCACGGGATGGAAGGAGGCCGTGCGTCCCTCCTCATAATCGAAAAGCACGATGCTGCGCTCCACGCGTGGCGCCAGCGCATGCAGAAAGTGCAGTTGAATGGGCGTCAGGCGCGCGAAGCCGTCGAGCACCAGACAGCGCAGATCGCCACAAAGTTCCGGTTGGGTGCGCAGGCGCTCGGCCGCCAGCCACATGATGCCTTCATTGTCGTAGAGATTTTCTTCAATGAGTTGCTGCTGGTAGCGTCCGTAGAGCGTACCTAACTCGTGGATCTTGGTGGCGAATGCCGTCGCGCCACGCTCGCTCGCCTTGGCTGACGCGGCGAGCAAATCGTCGGATAGGATCATGTGGACTTTCAGTTCGTCGATGGCCTCGCGCAATGCGAGCACAAACCCTGGAAACCGTGCCGCACGCGCAAAATAATCTAGCGGCGTCGAGCGAACAAGATCTTTAAGCAGCAGGTGCTTCTGCAGTTCCGACAGGTGGTTGCCGTCTACCCCGCCACGCGCCGCGACCTCCTGCGCAAAGGTAAAAAAGATATTGACCGGATCGCCAAAGAGACCGGAACGCGCCGACCGCTGCAGCAGCAGTTGCTCGATGCTCCGTTTATGGCCGACGGTCGGCACCAGATATCGCACGGCCCGCCAGTCGCGATCAAGCTCCGCGCGCAATATTTCAAGCGCTCGGCCGGTCTTCCCGGTCCCCGTTGCTCCAAGCCAGAGTTCGATCACTCCCATGAGCACTCAGTTCGCCATGCGCCGACGACCTCCTGTCTTTTCCGACTGGTCCTGCCCGATTACGCCGATCTACTACGCGAGTGGAAAAGGCCTACGACCTTGTGCGCATTTTTTACCGATTCTTTGGAGAAGAGATAAAAAATCTCACAGGTATTTGCACGTGCCCGGCGTAAATGAAGATCATCGACACGCTTGAACTATGCGTGGGATGTTGCTGCCGCGGACGTGCGCCACGGCTGTGAAGGAGAAACTGTGAGAACTTTTGCCTGGATTGCGCTCTTATTTGTCTTGCTCTTCGCCCCGATCTCGTCGCACGCGTCACCCCTGAGCTGGGATGCGAAGGCCTTTATGGGCGTGGATGAAATCAAGCCCGGCATGATCGGCTACGGGAAGACCGTGTTTGCCGGCACGAAAATCGAGAAATTCAATATCAAGGTCATCGGTGTCTTAAAGAAGCTCGATTTCGGCTTTGACATGATCTTGATTAAAGTGACGAGCGGACCGGTCGTGACGCAAAAGCTCCAAACCGTCGAGGGCATGAGCGGCAGCCCGATCTATATCAACAACCGTTTGATCGGCGCATATGCGTATGGGTGGAATTTCCAACAGGAACCGATCTCGGGGGTCACCCCGATCGCCGCCATGTTGGAATGCACGCAGCCAGGCGCCACGCGCCCGCCAAATCGCGGCACGCTGGTCCCGACGACGCACGTGCTCAAAATCGGCAATCGTCTCATCGCCAACATTAAAGTAGGGGCCACCGCAAGTGAAGCGGAGCAGCTTCAAGCGAAAGCGGACCCAACCACCATGGTGCTGGCGCCTGTCGCCACCCCACTCTTCGCCAGCGGGCTGCCCGGTAAGGGCGTGTCCACGCTGCAACGGATATTTGCGGACTACAACTTGCGCGTCGTCACCGGGCCAGGGCGCATGCCAGGCAAACCGACGAAATTGGAACCCGGATCGGCGGTGGCCGTCTCCCTCATGGAAGGTGATGCCAATCTGTCTGCCGTGGGCACGGTGACCTACGTCAAAGGTGACACGGTGTTGGCGTTCGGACATCCCTTTCTAGGGATAGGCAAGGTCAATATGCCGATGTCGACTGCGTATGTGCAAGGGATCGTCAACAGCAGCCTTTCCTCATTCAAGCTCGCCTCGCCTGTTGCGCGCGTCGGTACGCTCACTTCCGACCGCGACTTCGCCGTCGCCGGGGTGTTGGGGCAGACGCCAAATATCATACCGGTCAATCTGCATCTCACCGATCCCAGCCGTCGCCTTGACCGACGCTATGCGGTGGATATGATGACCGACCCGGCCATTACCCCGATCTTGTTGTATGAGTACATCATGCTGAAAGGCGCCATGCAGCTCGCCGATTTCTCCTCCGCGGACGGCACCTTCACCGCGCATACCTCCCTGGTTACGAAAACATATGGCACGATCACGCAGCGTATGGTCGTCGCGCCGGAAGCCGGCCTCAACGCGCCTCCTTTAGTCGAACTCGCGCAATTGATCGACACGTTGATGTTGAACCCGTACGAGTCAGTACCCATTCAGAAGGTCGGTATTGACCTGAACTATACCCCGGGACGAAATTTTGCGACGATAGAAAAGGTGATCCCCGATCGCCCCGTCGCGCACCCGGGTGAGACCATCAATCTGAAGGTGCGCATCCGCCCGTTCGGCAAAACTATCGAAATGCGCACCATCCCCATCACGATACCACCTTATGCGACGGAACCAGCCCTCATCGTCCTGGTGACTGGCGGCAACAGCTATCCCATGATCAAACCGCTGATCACGCCGCTGCCCGTGCCGGAGGAGGGGGTGCGAGGGCTCATTCGTTGGTACACCAATAACCCGACCGCGCAAACCATGCTCACCGCCAAGGTTTTCCCCTCCCCCAGCTACGTCTACCGCGGTCGCACACTGAACGAAGTGCCGCTGCCGCTGTTGGACCTGCTGCGCCTGACCGATAACCCGGGTGGCATGCCGTCGGCAAATCTCACCGGTGGTGGCGGCAATAGCGACGAGCCCCAAGGCGGACAACCCGCAGGGTCCGTGCGACCATCCATTTATACTTCAATCGAAGATGTTCCGTACACCCTGCGCGGGGGCCAGATGTTTGTCATCGCCATCGAAATCAGAGAACCCAGGGGCAGCGGTGCTTCGGGGGCTTTCAGTTTACCAGCGTCATTGCCTATTTTGAGTGGAGGCCAAACCATTGCCATGCCCGCTGGCGATGAGAGCAGTACCCCCAGCGCCAATACCCCCACGGATGATGAGGCCTATTGGTTTAGCGCTCAGCAACGTGCCCGGCAGGCGATGATCGCCACCGGTTGGCCGCAACCGTCTCGGCGTTCACCTGTTGTCGATTTGCTACAACTCACGCCCCCGCCCACACGAGCGAGTACTACCGCAAAAGACGACCGCCGTGATTCCACGAAGACTCTCGATAAAACCATTGATAAGGATTCCAAAGCCACTCCCGCGGATGCCGAGGACAGCGCGTCCGCCGAAGGCAAAACCGATGAGAGCCCTGGCGAGAAAAACCGTGATAACGCGCTATTAACCAGCAAACGTCCGAATTGGGAACTGAATTCGCGCCCGACTTTCCTGAAAGGTATGCCCATCGGGACAGCGATCACCTCGCAAGGAACTGTCGTGCTGATGCCTACCGTCGAGTCGCGTTACCAAACCACTGACTTGATGCCATGGCGGGTGGTCTACACGAATAATGGCCTCTATCTCACCGGATGGGGCAGCAATAAACTACTGCACATAACGGGCAAAGACCAGAGTGAAGTCGTCTTCCCGAAAAACGCCGCTGATGGACGTGCGGTGGAAAGTATCACGGCGTTGTCCGCCGATGCGAATGGGAATCTCCTGTTTGCCACCTGGCCCGACCAACAGATACGTCTGGTCACACCGGACGGCGTGGTGCGGCAAACCTGGATGATGCCCTTTACGATGGTATGGGCACTGGCCGTGACCAGCGAGGGACGCCGGTATGCCGCGGGTAATGACAGCGCCGTTTTCGAACTCGGCGATGCGCACAGCCCCATACACGTCGCCTGTACGGTTCCGGACCAAGGCGTCTATACACTGGCGCCAGCCCAACATGGCGATCTCTTGCTTGGCACGCTCCCGCGCGGCAAGGTCTATCGCCTCTCCGGCTCCGGGACATTAACCTCGGTCTATGATGCCCGTGATGGCGTGAGCAGCCTCGCAAGCGACGAACAGGGCAATGTGTATGTGGGTACCACCCCCAGTTGTGAGGTGTATCGCATTGATGCCGACGGCACGCGCGTCAAACTCATGACCGGCATGGGGAACGGCAATCGTCATGTGCTGGCGTTGGCGCTGGTCGGCGATGACCTGTACGCGGCGACCGGGCCAGCCGGCGGCATCTACCGTATTGCGCCGGCACATGACCCCACCCCTGTTGTGACGCCGATATACGCGCGGGAAGACATGCGTACCGGCGAGGATGTCAATGCGGCCACCGGCCCTGAATCGATCATGGTCAACGCCTTGGCGGTCACGCCGGAGAAGACCGTGATGGCCGTCGCGTCATCACCCGGGCAAGTGTTTGCCATCACGCCGCGCGAACACGGCGTCTACCTCTCCCCCGTGTTCGCTGCACCGGTGCTCTCACGCTGGGGCGAAGTTGATATACATGCACAAGCGGCCAACGGCGGGCCAGTTACTGCCCAATCCGTGCGCGTAGAAACACGCAGCGGACAAACCGCCTGGCCTGACGCAACCTGGAGCGGTTGGGCGCCGCTTGATGCCCAGCATGTCATGAGCAGCCCGAATGCGTCCTATGCGCAACTGCGCGCGCGTATCGACGAAGAGCACCCGGAATCGTCCGTCGGATTAGATTATCTCCGTCTCCACTACCAGCCGGTAAACCAGGCGCCCCTCGTCAAGTGGGGCACACCGAGTAGCGGCGCCTACGTCAGCGGAAAAACGACACTGAAATGGGAGGGGAAAGACCCTGATAGTGACCAACTGACGTATATGGTCTTCGCCTCTGCGGACGGCGGGCAGCGCTGGATACTGCTGACCACAAAAACAGATGGCGAGCAGGCGGCCAAGGGCACAAC
>DASXVL010000202.1:0-15663 GCA_036504255.1 Armatimonadota bacterium
CCAGGGCACTCCATTCGGGATTTTTCACTAGCGGTGCGTTGGGCCCCTTTGTACGAATAATTTCACGCAAGGTTTGCGACGTGTGACGCGTCCGGCATAGCTCTGGCGTTGGCGGGTGACGCTAGAGGAAGGATGTGACGCCGCCATGACCGACGCATGCGATCCAGCCATCATCACAGGACTCAGTCACGCCGAGGCCGCGGAGCGCCTGCAGCGGGAGGGGCCGAACGAGCTCCCCTCTGCCCGTCCGCGCAGCGTGTGGACGATCGCCTTTGAGGTGGTGCGCGAGCCCATGTTCCTGCTGTTGCTGCTGGGCGGGAGCACCTATCTGGTGCTGGGCGATGTGCACGAAGCGTTGGTGTTGCTGGCCTTCGTGCTGGTGGTGATGGGCATCACCTTCATGCAGGAACGTAAAACGGAACGCGCGCTGGGCGCCTTGCGCGAACTGAGCAGTCCGCGCGCGCTGGTGATCCGTGAGGGGCACACGCAACGCATCGCCGGACGCGACGTGGTGCGCGGGGACCTGATTATCTTGTCGGAGGGTGATCGGGTTGCGGCAGACGGCGTGGTACTTTCCGCCACTAATCTAGCCATGGACGAATCGTTACTTACCGGGGAATCGGCGACGGTACGCAAAGAGGCGGCCGACGGCGCACAGTCCATGGCGCCACCGAGCGGCGATGCACGTCCCTTTGTCTATTCCGGCACGCTGACGGTACAGGGACAAGGCATCGCCGTGGTGATGGCCACCGGCAGTCAGACGGAAATCGGGCATATCGGGCAAGCCTTGCGGAGCGTGAAAGCGGAACGGACCCCGCTGCAACGCCAAACCGGGCAGTTGCTCCTCACGTTGGCGCTCATCGGCGGCGCGCTGTGTATACTCGTGGTCATCGTCTATGGAATCACGCGGGGGAACTGGCTCAACGGTATCCTGGTCGGCATTACGCTGGCAATGGCCATTCTGCCGGATGAATTCGCCGTCATTATGGTCGTCTTCCTCGCACTGGGCGCCTGGCGTCTGTCGCAGCAACACGTGCTCACGCGGCGGGTGCCGGCCATCGAAACGTTGGGGGCGGCGACGGTGCTCTGCGTGGACAAAACCGGCACGCTCACCCAAAATCGCATGGAAGTCGAAACACTCTACGCCGATGGCGCTTTCTACCACATAGCCGGACACGAGCAACCGGCGCTACCGGAGAATATGCATCCCCTGCTGGAATACGCCATACTTGCCAGTGAGCGCGACCCGTTCGACCCCATGGAGCGGGCATTCAATGCGCTCGGTTCGCAATGCCTGGTGCAGACCGAACATCTCCACCACGATTGGATACCCGTGCGGGAATATCCGCTGTCGGCGCAATTGCTGGCGGTGTCCCATGTCTGGCAGTCGTCGTCCGACGAGCACTACGTGGTCGCCGCCAAAGGGGCGCCGGAGGCGATTATGGACCTGTGCCACCTGGACGCGCCAGAACGCACCCGGATTGCGCAGGCGGTACAGACGCTGGCGCAGCATGGCCTGCGCATTCTCGGTGTGGCGCGCGCCGAGGAACAACCACGCAGCTTACCGCAGGGACAACACGATTTTCCCTTTTCCTTCCTGGGCCTCGTGGGGCTGGCAGACCCCCTGCGCCCCACGGTACCGCATGCCGTACAGGAGTGCCGGGAGGCGGGCATTCGCATTGTCATGATCACCGGCGACTATCCGGGTACCGCCGAGCACATCGCCCAGCAGGCCGGGTTCCCGGGCACCCGCGTCATCACCGGGCCGGAACTCGAGCAGATGGATGAGACAACACTCCGGCAACGCGTGCGCAGCACCGATATTTTTGCCCGCGTGGTACCGGAGCAGAAGCTGCGCCTGGTGCAGGCCTTGAAGGCGAATGGGGAGATTGTCGCCATGACCGGGGATGGCGTGAATGATGCGCCCGCGCTCAAGGCCGCGCATATCGGCATTGCCATGGGGGGACGCGGCACGGATGTCGCGCGCGAAGCCTCCGCGCTGGTGTTGCTGGATGATGATTTCTCCTCGATCGTGGCCGCCGTACGGATGGGGCGGCGTGTGTATGCGAATTTGAATAAAGCCATGGCCTATATTCTCGCCATCCACATCCCCATCGCCGGTATGACGCTCATTCCCGTGCTCTTCACCTGGCCGTTGGTGTTGCTGCCGGTCCACATCGCCATGCTGCACCTCATCATTGACCCGGCGTCGTCCATCGCCTTTGAATCCGAACCGGCGGACGCGAATGTGATGTCGCAGCCGCCACGCCAGCCGAGTGCCCCACTCTTCACACACCAAGCCATCTTCTTTAGTTTACTGCAGGGGGGCGCCGTCTTACTCAGTGTGCTCGGGGTCTTTCTCTATGCGCGCGACAGCGGCCTGGGGGAGGCCGAGGCGCGGAGTATGATGTTCACCACGCTGCTGATCGCCAACCTCGGGCTCATTGTCGTGAATCGTTCGTGGTCGCAGACACTCACGCAGATCCTGCACATCCAGAACGTCGCCTCGTGGGCCATCATGGCCGGCGCGTTGCTGCTGCTCGGTCTCATTCTCTATGTGCCTATCCTCCGTGACCTCTTTCGCTTTGCGCCCTTACCGGTGTCCGACGTGCTGCTCGGCGTGACGGCAGGGTTGCTCGCCACACTCTGGTTTGACATCGTCAAACGTCTGGCCGCACACAGCCCGAGACGTGCCTATGTGCCGCGCACGGCGTAGCGCCGATGCGTGTCACGTGTGCCGTGACGGCAGGGATGGGGTGCTGACAAGTCGAACAAGAAAAACGGAGAATTTCATGTATGGCTCTTGTCCACTCATTTCTAGAACAACCAAAGCGCCTCATTATCGCTGAAGCATATTGCCTCCTCTTGCTGCTCGGGATTATTGATTTTGTGACGGGTCCCGATATCTCCATGATCGTCTTTTACCTGCTGCCTGTTATGCTGGTGGCCGCCTACGTGGGGCGGACTTCAGGCCTGACCATTTCGTTTACCAGCGCAGGTATCTGGCTCATTGCCGATCTCCTCGGCAGCCATCGCTATGCGCATTGTGTTATTCCGTATTGGAATACGCTGGGCATCTTCGGCGTCTTCATCATTGTGACGCTAAGTTTCTACGCCTTGAAAGCGGCCCTGAGCCGTGAACGCGCGCTGGCCCGCGTGGATGACGTGACGGGGATGGCGAACGGACGAGCGTTTCAGGAGGCGGTGGCGCTGGAAATGCAACGAACGGCCCGTTATAAGCATCCATTTACCATTGCGTATTTAGATATCGACGATTTCAAAGCCATTAATGACACCCATGGCCATAGCGCCGGGGATAAACTCCTGCGCACGGTCGCCAGCACCATGCGCGGCAGCCTACGCGCCACCGATGTCGTGGCGCGACTAGGTGGCGATGAATTTGCCATCTTACTGCCGGAGACCGATGCCGCGGCGGCGACAGCGGTCATGGCAAAACTGCGGAACGTGTTGAGCGCTGCCATGGAGCACGGGCCGGTTCTCCTCACGCTAAGTATTGGCGTGGTGACCTGTCTGGAAGCCCCGGAGACGCTGGATGAAATATTGCATCTCGCGGATAGTCTCATGTATGACGGTAAGAAAAGTGGGAAAAATAGCATTATCTATCATGTGTTTGGCGATGCAGTCGTCGATGCGCGAGCCAACGCAAATTAGCCGACGGTGTCATTGTCCTTGCAAGCAGATTAGTCATGTGCGGGTGAATGGAGCGGCAAATGATTCCTTTATTGAATGGTCTGGGCCGGCGTTCTTGGACATCGGTATTGGGTATCGGCTTGCTGCTCGTTGTACTGGTCGGCTTGCTGGATTACTGGACCGGGCCGGAACTGGCCTTCACTATTTTTTATCTGTTCCCCGTGGCGTTAGTTGCCTGGTTCAAGGGGATAAAAGCCGGCTTCATCGTGTCAGTGGCCAGTGCCTTGTCCTGGTTCATCGCTGATATGTACGCGAACGCCAACTATTCCGCACCGTTTATCCCGTATTGGAATGCGTTGGTGGGGTTGAGTTTCTTTCTCATCGTCACGTATACCCTGGTGGCGCTCCGTCGGATGCAAGACCGGCAAGAACAGATGACCCGTTTCATCGTACATGACTTGCGCTCGCCGATGACGAACGTCATCACCGGAATGCAAACGCTGAAGAGCATCGCGGGAGACCAATTGGATGACACCGGGCGTGAACTCGTGGATATGGCGGTGACGTCCGGTGGTCGGGTACTCACGATGATCAACTCGCTGCTCGACGTAGCGCGCTTGTCCAGCGGGAGGATTCCTCTGCATCGACAAGAGGTTGCGCCGAGCGCATTGGCCGAGGGTGCGGTTGCGCAACTGGCGTTGTTGGCGCAACAGAATGCGGTGGCATTGCAGGTCGAGATCGGGCAGGGAATTCCGCCGGTGTTAGTGGTGGACAAGGAACTGACCACGCGTATCCTGGTGAACCTGCTGGGCAATGCCATAAAGTTCAGCCCAACGAACTCCATCGTCACCGTGCGTGTGGCGCCTTCCCCGGCGCGCGAGGTCGTATTTACCGTCACCGATCAGGGACCGGGCATTCCCAAAGCCTGGGCACACAAAGTGTTTGAGCCTTTCTCCCAAATCGAGGCGCGGCAAGCTGGGGTGGCGATCGGCACTGGGTTGGGCCTCACGTTCTGCCGGTTAGCGGTGGAGGCGCAGGGCGGGCATATTTGGGTGGAGAGTGTGGAAGGCCAGGGCACCACCATGCTGTTCACCGTGCCGATTACTCCGGCAAAGTAATCCATGGGTTATGCGTCGGTCGAGCAGCCACCAGGTGGGGTGGGCGGTGTCAGGCGGTGACGACGCAGGCGTGTCACCAAGTCACCCAGCACAGCAATAGTCGTGTCGATTTCCTCGGACGTTGTCTCACGCCCCAGGCTGAAACGGACCGCCTCCTGCGCGCGCGTCAACGCGTACCCCATCGCCTGCAACACGTGCGACGGCTCCAGCGCCCCCGCCGCACAGGCGGCGCCGGTGCTGGCGGCGATGCCTGCCAGGTCAAGCGCCACCAGCAGCGTCTCGCCCGAGACCCCGGCGAAACCGACGTTGACATTATTTGCCAGCCGCTGGGCGAGGCTCCCGTGCAGGCGGCTATCGGGTATGGCCAGGCAGCCGGCGATGAGCCGGTCGCGTAGCGTGCGCATACGCGCGGTCTCCTCGTGTTGGTGCGCCTGGGCCAGGGCGGTGGCGAAGCCCACGATGCCCGCGACGTTCTCCGTGCCCGCCCGCCGCTCGTACTCTTGCCCGCCCCCCACGATGAGCGGTTGTAGGCGCGTGCCACGGCGCACATACAGCGCGCCGACCCCTTTCGGGCCGTACACCTTGTGGGAGGCGATGGACAATAAATCCACCGAGAGATCTGCAACACGGAGTGGCAGTTCGCCTGCGGCCTGCACGGCATCCGTGTGCACGACAATGTGGCGCGCACGGCAAAGCTGTCCGATCTCGGTGATCGGTTGAATAGTTCCCACTTCATTATTGGCCGCCATCACCGAGACCAGGCAGGTCTCCGCCGTGACGGCCTGCGCGACCTGTTGCGGGTGAATGCGCCCCTCCGTGTCAGGCTGCAGGTAGCTGACGCGGAATCCCTCGCGTTCGAGTAGCCGGCAACTGGAGAGGACGGCATGGTGCTCTATGGCAGTGGTGATGATATGGGCGCCACGCCCGCGGAGGGCACGCGCTGCGCCGAGGACGGCCAGGTTGTCCGCCTCGGTACCGCTGCCGGTGAAGATGATTTCCTCCGCCTGTGCCCCGAGTATCTCCGCGACGTGGTCGCGGGCGGCATCCAGCGCCGCGCGTGCTTGTTGTCCAGATTGGTGCAGGCTGGAAGGGTTGCCGAAGACCGTGCGGGCGAATGGGCGCATCGCCTCTTCCGCGCGTTCATCAAGCGGAGTAGTCGCGGCGTAATCGAGATAAATCATCCTCAGGTCCTTCCGGTGGGCAGCCGTGCCCTGCTGGCGCCCACCCCCTATCTGATTTCGTCACCCAGCGCGCTCTCCCTTGTCGAAGACGAGAAGGCTTTCCGCATGATCCTGGTAAAAGTGGGCAGTTTTTCATGCAGAGACGCTCCGCTGTTTTGATGAGCGGACAGTAGACCGGTATGCACTATGCTACGGTATCCCCTAGCAGCCTGATGCACAAGGCCGAGGGCACGTCTAGCAGACGATGGACGAAACAATCGACTCGCTATCCAACCGCTCGGACTTGAGCATAAGGCTGCTAGATTCTAGCAGCCCGTGGCTAACAGGGAAGGATGGCATCCCATGAGGATACTTGTGACTTTATTGTTATGCGTTGGTTTCGTACTCGCGATGTTACCCGTTGGCGCGCAACCTTCTGCGTCGTGGGATGGTTTGGTGGGGTTGTTCACGCAGCCTACCGCAGAGACACTCCCTCCCGGACAGGTCGCCCTGACCTTCTCCGAAGTGCGGTTTTTGCAAGAGAACAACGACGTACAAGTTGAAAATATTTGGTATACCGGCAGCGTAACAGCCGCACTGACTCCGCATTGGGAGGTGGCGGTGAGCGGGCGTAACGACGTCGTAAAAACGTTCCTCGGCGATGCCGTCTTGCCGCAGAGCAAGATCAGCCAGGCGAAGATCATTGGGGACGTGAAGTATATCGTGACCCCGCCGACCGGGAACCGCATCGGCCTGGCGGCCGGCGTGCTGGATATTACCGATACTACCGATACCATCCACGGCGAGGATATTGGACGCGGTCGGCGGTTTTTCGCCGTGGGCAACTACAAGTGGGCCACGCTCGGGCTCATGGAGGACAACAACAAATTTGGCGCCTATGCCGGCGCCAAATGGGATATTTTCGATAACCTGGATCTGATCGCCGAGTATTCGACACGGTCACCCTTCGTGGTGATATCGCCGAAACCCGCCAATCGGGCGAACTTTAATCTCGGCGCACGTTTTTATCCCCGCTCCGTCCCCAATTTACGCTTAGATGCGGCCGCGGTCGGCGACGGCGAGTTCAATTTCGGGTTCTCGGTGAGTTACCGTTTCAAGTTGTAGCAAGCAACGCGTTGGCCCATTATCTCGTCCATGGCGTTTATTTTGCCGCACGCGTGCGAAATATGTGGGATGGTGTGGGCGGAAGAAGGAATTCGCAGGGCGGGACTGAATAAAAGAAATCATACCATCTGTACCACTACCAGACGGGGCAATGAGCCACAGTGGTCTGTCCCTGCAAGGAGCGCACCATGCGTGAAGATACCACCATTGTTCGACCGCAAGATTTACCTGTTCCCCCTGAGGCATTGGCGTTGCTGAATCGTGAGATAGCAGAACGCTACCATGTCTGTCCGCTTGCGTTATCGGAAGTACGAAACGGTGTGCGAACCCTCGCCGTTGCAGCGACTGATCCGTCGAATATTATGCTATTCGACCAGTTGCAACAGGTGACGCATTGTCGTATTCAGCCGTACCTGGCGACCGAACAGGATATTCAGCGCGGCATCGATGTCCATTACGGCCAAACCTATGCCGATGCGCCGACGGATCTGTTGGGGCAGATGGGGAATTTAGAACCGGCCGTCCAGCCGCAGGCGCAGGAGCGTGGGGCGTCCAGTACCGTGGAAGCCATTCTGCAACGCGCCATCGCCGAGCGTGCCAGTGACGTGCATATCGAACCTCATGAAAAAGGCGTGTACGTCCGCTTTCGCGTGGATGGCGTGATGTACGACCATACCACCTACGAGCTCGCGCAGCACCCGCAAGTCATTTCCCGCATTAAAATTCTCGCCAAGCTGGATATCTCGCAGAACCGTTTGCCGCAGGACGGGCGCTTTGAAATCAAATTCACCAATAAAGAATATGATGTGCGTCTGTCGGTGTTACCGGCGACTACCGGGGAAAAAGCGGTGATGCGCTTGCTGCAAAAGGGTCCGCTGGCGATGGATTTCGACCAGTTGGGCATCACCGGCAAGAATCGCGAAGTACTCGACAGCTTGATTGCGCGGCCCTTCGGCATGATTTTAGCCACCGGCCCGACCGGATCGGGCAAAACTACGACGCTGTATGCGTCGCTGGCGAAGATCGACTGCGTGGCGAAGAATGTCATTACCGTCGAGGACCCGGTCGAGTATCTCTTTCCGCGCATCACGCAGTTGCAAGTGCATCCAAAGATCGGCATGACGTTTGCCGCCGGACTGCGCTCCATCCTGCGCCAGGACCCGGACATCATCATGGTCGGGGAAATTCGCGACCTGGAAACGCTGCAGATCGCCATGCAATCCGCCCTGACCGGCCATATGGTACTCTCCACCTTGCACTGTAACGACGCGGCGGGCGGTGCGGCGCGCATGGTTGACATGGGGGCCGAGCCGTTCCTGGTGTCCTCGTCGATTAATGGCATCGTGGCGCAACGGCTGGTACGGCGCATATGCGAAAAATGCAAAACCGAAGCGCCGGTGAGCGATGTAATCCGGCAGCGACTGAATCTCCAGGGCGATACCGGCAAGTTTTACGTGGGCAAGGGCTGCGAAAATTGCCGCGGCACCGGCTACACCGGTCGTATCGGCATTTATGAAATCGTCCCGTTCGGGGAAGAGCTACAATTAGCCATCGTGCGGAAAGCCTCGGCGAGTGAAATTCGCCAGACCATGCGCCAGATGGGCATCCCCACGCTACTTGATGACGGGTTGGCGAAAGCCCGCGCCGGGTTCATCAGCCTGGATGAAGTGATGCGCGCGGTCTTCGTCGAATCATAAGGACACGGCAGTACAGCAGTATGGAATACCACGAGGCGCCCCACCCAGGGCGCCTCGTGTCGTGATGGGGGACGGAAGAACGGCTAGCGCGCTCGTGTGCGACCAAGACCGACTAATGAGGACACCAGCACCATGCCCGCGCCGGCGATGAGATTGTTGATGCCCAGCGCCGTCAGCGCCGTGTCGTTGACATCGGTCGCTTTTTTGAGCGTCTTATTCACCGGGTCCGGGAGGCGTTTCCCCACCGACCGATTCAAGCGCTCCACCAGATCTTTTCGACCGATGATACTCAAGAGGCCATCGGTGAGAAAGAGTCCTCCGAGAAACAGACCGAGATAGCGCATGCGATATCCTCCTCGCTGTGTGATCATGATTCGTCACCGAGGTACCCATGCGTAGGGTCTGTCACGCGGCGTCACGGTTTAATTTCGTGACATCGATGGCGGAGAAACAGCTCCAAATGATCTGGAATGACACCGTGTGGCGGTACATGGCGTATTGCCCGCGGACGCCGCCTCACCGGTGTTGGGCAAAAAGCCAGGGGAATAACGCCGGATCGCGGAGCGCGCGCGCACCCGTCTGGTCGTGATCGGCGTCGGAATATTCCGTGTACGCTGGGTGCCCACCCGCGGCGCGTAAGGCGCGCACCATGCGGCGGGCAATATCACAGTCGACCATGGGGTCAGTCGCGCCATGGAAGACCCATAGCGGCACGTGGGAAAGCACGCGGGCTGTGCTGGGGTCGCATCGTCCGCAGATCGCCGCCGCTGCGGCGAACAACTCGGGACGACGGGCAAGCAGATCCCACGTGCCGGTCGCCCCGCTGGAATAGCCGATCACATAGATGCGCCGCGCATCGATCGGATACGCGCGCAGTATACGGGGAATCAGTTCTAACAACAGGCGGATAGCCAGGGTGGGGTGCGGCGCATGCCGCACGGCTGAACCAACATAGCTGCGCGTGTCGACCCAGGTCATATTGGGGGGACACTGCGGCGCGAGTACGAAACAGGGGAATTGCTGCCGGAAGTCGGTCGTTTGCAGCGTCGGCACAATACAGATCAGTTGCTTCACGTTATCCGTGCCATCGCACCCCATGCCGTGCAGGGAGATGACGAGCGGATAGCGTTTCACGGATTGCCCGGAGTGATACGCCGGCAAGAGCAGGCGATAGCGTAGCGTCTCACCATGCGCGCTCCGGTACGTCCGCGCCAACGAGGTGCCCCGTCCCAGTACGGCGAGCGCCTGTCCATAGATGAGCGCGCCCGCTGGCTGGCGCAGATACCACCAGGTCGCCAACACCGCGACGATTCCCGCCGCCATGCCGGTCACCCCCCACAACCACCGCCGATTCATGCACCTCTCCCCACCGGGTAACGTCCAACGATTCCACGCTGTTTCCCCGTGCCGACAAATCTCCGGAGTAAAAATCGTGCAGCGGTATTCCGAGCGGTTCTCGATGATCCCTTGGCCTACAGCGCTTCCCGTATGTCGCCAGTAATGATGGCAGGAAACGACAACGTATTTCTTTCGCAGTCTCGCGTCTGGTTCCTCCCAGTATGGGCGGTTGTTTTGGCAGGACATCGAACTACGTATAAAGCCTGGCCCGCGCGGAAGCAGACAGCTCCGGGCAGGCCAGGCCTTGCGTCACCGGTGACGTGTGGAGAGTTATTGGCGATCTGTTCTAAAGGAGACGGCGGGCAGGCCGGCGCCATTATAGAGATTGCACTCCGGGTTATTCGCCCACGCATAGCGGACAGCGGTCGGCTGCGCGATGCCGTCAGCCCAGACGATCACCTTGTCGCCGTCGATTTTTGCCTGTGCCCAGACAAATTTCTTGTCGGCGCCGCAGATCGCGAAGCCCTTGAGGGTGTCGCCTTTGGCGACCAGCCCGCCATCGGTGTGCTGGAAGGTGAGTTCGGCTTTGCCGTCTTGCACCTTCATCGCCTGGAAGACCGGCCCGGAATAGGCGAGCTTTTGTTCATACGCGATGGCGCGCGCGGCGAGGCCGAGGCGCAGCCCGACATCCTGCTTGTTCTTCGGGTGAATATCTTTGGCATCGCCGATGTCGATAGTCATCGCCTGGCCAACCTTCGGCAACGCGGTGGTGGTCAGCGTCTGCGCTTCGCGCAAATCCGCCCAGCCGTTCTCGACCGGCGCATCCGTGCGCGCCATAAAGTTGGCGAGCGAGACGATCAAGAACGTGAAATCCCCTTCATTCCAGCGTGTGCGCCAATCGGAAATCATGGTGGGCAGCAGCGTCTGATATTGTAACGCGCGCCCGACGTTCGACTCGCCCTGATACCAGATGGCGCCTTGTATCGCATAGGGAATCAACGGATGGATCATCGCGTTGTAGAGCTTGCTCGGCACATTGGGGGTCTCCGGGTTTTGCGGGGTATTCGGCAGCACAAACTCGGCGAAAGCGCGCCACTCACCCGCCAGCGCGACGTGGGTTTTATCCGAACCATCGGCGACTTCGGCATACAGGGTATTCGCCTCCGCGCCCCACAGGCCGCCCTGGCCCACGGCATTGAAGACGCGGATGGCGATGACGTTTTTGCCGGCTTTCACCAGGTTCCCCGGCACGTGGTATTCACGTGGCATGTTCCAGAAGCCGGTCTCCGCCGTGCGGATGCGTCCCTTGCCGCCGACGAGCACGCCGTTGAACCAGGTGTTATCCACTTCATCAATCGGGCCGGGGCGCAGAATGATCTCTTTGCCTGCCCACGCGGCCGGCACCTCAATCGTTTTGCGGAACCAGACGATACCATCGACATCCGGCATCCCCAAGGCTTTGTAATCGCCCGGCAGCTTCATCGTCTTCCAGGCGCCATCGTTGAGATCAGTCGCCGCGAGTTTCCCCGCGCTCGCCAGATCATCCTCCATGGCATACATGGTTTCCATGGCTTGCTGCCGTTTCACCAGGGCCTGCTGGTAGACGACATTGGCCTGGTCCCTCGTGACGTTCGGTTTGGTCAGTTCATCCAGCGCCGCATTGAATTCCGGCAATTTCGCCCGCAGCGCCGGCGCGCTGGTCCAGGCCTCGGCGATGGTGCCGCCCCAAGAAGTATTGATGAGCCCGACGGGCACTTTTAACTGTGCGTGCAGGTAGCGACCGAAGTAGTAGCCCACGGCGGAGAAGCCGGGCACCGTCTCCGGCGAGCACACGCTCCAGCGTCCGCCACAATTCTCTTGCGGCGTCACGGCCGTTACCAGTGGTACCGTGAACAGGCGAATCTGCGGATACTTCGCGTTGGCAATCTCCTGCTCGGCATTAATCGTCCCATTGACGGCCATCTGCATGTTGGACTGCCCCGAGCAGATCCACACCTCGCCCAGCAGCACGTCCTGGAAGGTCACCGTGTTCGTCCCGCTCACCGTCAGGGGTTGCCCGGTCTGCCCCGCCTTGGCGTTGCGTGCCTTGAGGTAGACCAGCCATTTACCGGTATTATCGGTGACGGTCTGTTGCGTCTGTCCCGCAAACGTGACCGTCACGACTTCTCCGGGAGCCGCTTTGCCCCACACCGGGATGGGCTTCTTCTGTTGCAACACCATGTGGTCGCTGAAAATATGGGGCAGCGACACTTCTGCCAACGCCGCGGACGCCAGCGCCATTATGGCTATGGCCAACACACTCAATCGTCTCATCGTCATCAAGGTTGCATCCTTTCATGGAGAGCTAATGATGTCTCCTGTATTCCTGCTGTGGCAAGCGATATCCTGCTGGTTGCCAGCATGAAATGCTCTTCCTCGGCTGGCAGCCAGGCGTCGAGACGAAGTTGCCTTGCCTCCCACTCACCGCTGTTGCCGTCCGCGCGTTCTCTGGTATACTTTTGGTATGCAGGCAACACAGTGGCGCGAGCAATGGGCGGGCACGGTACGCACGGCGGAGGATCTGGTACGCTTCGTGGATGCGGTCGGGTGTTGTACGAAATTGTCCCTACCCCGCTACCCGGATTTCCCCACCCACTACGCGGCGATGGGTGACCACTATGCGTCGACGGACACCTGGTTTTGGAAAGACGACCTGCACGCGGAGAAGCGCCTCTACTATACCCGCGTCTTCGCTGGCCAGCCGGGATTCCTCTCATATGCCCTGCTGCCGGCCGTCATTGCCACCAACGGCGCGGTCGTCGATGAATTGCTCTTCACCGGCGCCCTGTCCGTCGAGGCGCAAGAGATTTACCACGCCATCGACGTCCACGGCCCCATCGGCATCAAGGATCTCAAGCGGTTGCTCACTGCTGACGCCAAGCGCATCGCGAATCGCGTGCTCATCGATCTCGAACGCCGCTTCATCATCACCAAGACCGGCATTACCGGGCGCGAACGCGGCACCTATGGCTATATTTGGGATCTGGTGGAGCGCTGGATTCCGGACATGTTGCTCGCCGCCGACCGCCTGGGCAGTGCAGCCGCAGCGGACTTGCTGCGCGGACACCTGGCAGATTTTGGCATCCCGTTCGATTCCCCATTCTATGCGAAGGCGCTGGGCTGGACACGTTAACAGCCGCGTGCCCCACATTGGACACTGCACTGCCCATTTGTCACCATCACCGCATAACCACGGATAAAATGTAAACATCCCCTGTAGAGAGCGATTGCTATACTGCCAGGTATCTGCTGGTAAAGGGGGCGGTACATGCGAGTGCAGGTGCGGATGCTGTGGGTGCTGGGCGTTTTGTGTGTCTTGTTGCTGGCAGGGGTCACGGGCCAGCGATATGCGCTGGCAGGTGACGCGCCGCTGACGCCGGAGGGCCTACGTGCACTGCCGCACGAGCATCATCCCGCCGCCATTGTGCTCACCTGCTCCGATTCACGCGTCGCGTCGGCCATAGCAGGGGACCACGGGCTGGGCGACCTGTTTGTGGTGCGAACGGCAGGTGTCGTCGTCGATAAGGTGGCGTTGGAAAGTGTCGAATACGCGGTGGAACAATTGCACACGCCGCTATTGGTCGTGCTGGAGCGCCAACACTGCGAGGCGGTGCGCATCGCCCGGCAACTGCCGCAACAAAGTCCGGTCATCGCCCAGGCGATACAAACCGGGACGTTACGGGTGGTGTCGGCGGTCTATCGCTCGGATACCGGGACGGTAGAGGCGCAGCAGTGAACAGTGTAGCGCCTCTTTCACCATTACCGACCCTCTTCCCCTGCGGAGAAAAGGATCGGCAGAAAAACCCAGCGCTACTATCACCGCACGGGGGATTGGCGAAGGACATCGACCTCGTTTGGCGCAAGTGGAGCGCCTTGCAGCAGGATGATGAGGCCGCCGTCGGGGCTGGTGTCACCGGTGGCGAGGTCAACGCCGCCGATCTCCAACAGCAGCAGTTCGGGATTGTCGGTCGTCCCCGCGTCGGCGCAGTACTCCACCACGGTGGCGAATTGCTGCTCGGCGCCCGCGCCGGTGACGGTCATGAGGCCGCTGAGCGCGCCCTGGCCTTTCATGTGGAAGATGACCGGGGGCTGGCCCTCCTCGCCCGGTCCTTCGATCTCCGTGCTGAATTGCAGCGCATCATACGTGAAGTGTTCGGGATCCTCCGGCTGCTGGAACAGCCAGAGGTTGCCGCTCTCCACCAGATCGCGCCGGTTGCCGGGAGTAAATTGCGCGTCGGGCAGGTCGAAATAGACGCGTAGATCCACGTCAGCGCCGACGATCTTGGCCAGGAACCAGAGCGCTTGCCGGTCGTCGGCGATGCGGCAGAGCTTCCACACCGCGAGGTCGTGCTGTTCGTGAATGGTACGGACCTCCTGCACGGTATAGTCGCGCGCCACCGCGCCACGGTTTTCCTGGATGGAATCCTCCAGCGCCTGCTTATCGGAGAGGGAGATAATACTGCCCACTGTGAGGCCGCGCCAGTAGCCGGGTTGCGCCGCGTCGGGCACATAGGCGGCTTCCTCCTCACGCCGAACCGCGTCGAGCGTGGGAAGCACGGGCCCGCCGTCTCCCCACGCGTCGCGTTGCGCGCGACGCCAGCGCATAATAAAATAGATAATCACTCCCACGATCAACAGGAAGAAGAGCAATCCGCCCCAATTGAAGGAGGAATGGACCACTGGGGGCGCACCATAATAATAGCCCCGGCCAGCCATCATACGGTTCATCATCGCCTGGTTTTGCCAGATATCGTACATGATCCAAGCATGGGTGAGTGGACTCATGAAGCCATAACCGCCGTAGGATTGATTGTAGATGACAGGCACATTCTGCCCGCCCGCTTGCGTCGTTTGCGGGATGTAGTCGGGACGCCGGGCCGGTTCGCGGGAGTAGCGTGATGTGTACTGGCTTCCGTACTTCGCGCGAAAATCGCTGACCGCCGCGGTGCGGCTATTGAAAGCCGTGCCCTGTGTCTTCGCGCGATTGTAGAGCGTGCGGTCCGCCGCGCTCGCCCCACGAGTATTGGAGGAACGACTGCCCGAGCCCCACGACGAGGACGACCCACTGCCCCAGCCGGTGCGCGGTGAGCTGCTTGGGTTGGAGTAGGAACGGCTGCTGCCACCCCAGGAGGAGCGCCCGCCGCCAAAAGAACCGCCGCCGGAACGCCCCCCGCCACCGCGCGCATCGCTCGCCATGGGCAATGCCAGCCCGATGGCCAGTAGTACCAACAACAGCTTCGTGAGCATACCACCGTGTCGCATCGCATCCCCTTTGTTTGTAGCCGCGCCAAGGACGACGCGGGCGAAGTCATCGAATGATTTCTGGTATCGCGGAGCAGAACCGCTGACCTTCTGCATCGTAGCATACCTTTATGTCCAGATGCAATCGGTGGGAATGACGGCGGGCGCGGTATCGCACTGTTGCCGCGCCAGATCACGCTTCATGCCTGCATAAGAGAAACAAGGCCGATTTGAGCGTGCTCTCATAAGAGACCACCCATTTTGTGTCACGGCACGCCCATTGCGTTCGTACAT
>DASXVL010000203.1:0-3403 GCA_036504255.1 Armatimonadota bacterium
GGGCGATACCGGCGCGCTGGGGTTGGGCGCGGCGCTGGGCGTGCTGGGACTGATTTCCGGTACCGAATGGCTGCTGCTGCTCTTCGCCGCCCCCTTCGTCATCGATACCGTGTCGGTCATCATCCAGGTGGCGGTGATCAAGTTCTTCCGCGGGCCGGTGCAGTTGCTGCGCCACCAGACGACGGAAGTCTTCCGCCCCTTCCTCTGCACACCGCTGCACCACCATTTCCAGTGGCTCACCTGGGGACCATGGCCCATCCTGGCGCTGTTCAACGGCGTGGGTCTCCTCTCCGGTCTGCTGGGGGTCTTCTCGTATCCCGCGGCGAACGCGGTGCTGGCCTACACCTGGCTGTGGCTGGCGGGCCTGCTGCTGCAAGCCGGGGTGCTGGTTTTCGCCGCCATCCAGAAGATGGTGCGCGCCAACTACTTCCTCGGCCTGGAGCGGGCAGAGGGCAGTGAGGAGCGCATGCTCGCGCTCTTCAAAGGGCTGCCCATGCAGGTCTTCGGCGCGCGCTGGTACCACCTGGAGGAGATCACCGGCATCACCGAGAGCATGGTCACCACCATCGCCGCGGAAAGCATCCTCTGGCGGAACATTTCCGAAATCGAGGCGCGGGCGACCCTCGGTAAAATCTACGCCGAATATCGTATGTTTGACCGGGCGGCCACGGAGTGGGAAGAGATCCCGCTGCGCAACCTGCTCATTCGCGAAACGCTGGTGGTGCAGCTCGGCAAGATCTATTTCGGGCGGGAGGAGTTGCTGCGGGCCATCAAGCTGTGGGAACAATTGCCGCCCGCGCGACTGGCGCACATCCCCGGCCTGCTGGAAACGATCCAGAGCGCGAAGGTGCGCGTGGGGCATCTGGCCGGGCGCCTGTATCATCAGGCGCGCGACCATGCCGCGGCTTTGCAAGTGCGTGCGACGCAGCAGTCCCGCACGCCTGGACCCAGCGAGATGAGCGAGCTGATCGCCGAGTTGGAGGGAGCGCTGCGCTATACGCAGGAACTGCGCGACCTGCTCGCCTATGAACAGCACAAGGCGGAGGGCGCCGGGGAGCTGGTGGAAACGGGCGGCGACACGGGCCTCTATCGGCGCATGGACGCGATGCTGGCCACCCGGCGTGAGGAGCTGCACGAGGCGCTGGACTGGGCGCAGGGCGAGGCTGCCCCACCGGATACCGCCGCGGAGCGCCAGGCGCTGCAGGAACTGGCGCAGACGCTGCACATGACCGCGGCGGAAATCGGCCGGGCGTTGGAAGTGAACGGCGAGCTGCCGGTGCGCGCGTTCGCGCGCATTGCCAAACCGTCGCGCAATACCCTGTATCGCATCGAGCTGGACAGCGGCGACGGGCATCTGCCGGAACGCATCGTCGCCAAGTGCTATGAGGAGAGCCAGGTCACCTTCTTCTCCGCCTGCTATCGACGCGAGCGCGGCGTGCTGAACATCCTGCAGGAGGCGGAAGCGCCGGTGCCGCGCATCTATGGCGGGCATCTGGGCTCGCATAACGCGGTGCTCTTTCTGGAAGACCTGGGCGCCAATGACCTCGCGCAGGCGTTGAAAGAGCTGGCGCCGGAGAACCGCGGCGGACGGATGGACCTGCTGCAGCGCGGCCTGGAAACGCTGGCCACCCTGCATGTCGACGCGCTGTCCGTGCTCCCCTCGCTGGAGCGGGAGATCGGCAAAATCGTCAAAGAGGTGCTGACGCCGGAGTACTATCTGAATACCACCACCATCGCGCTGAACCGCATCCTGGCGCTGGAGCGCCGCCAGTTGTCCAACGCGGACCGCGGTCGGCTGGAGGTGGCGTTGCGCCCGTTGATCGCCGCCATGCAGGACGTGCCGAAAACCTTCATCCACTTCGAGTACACGCCGAGTAACCTGCAAGTCCTCGACGGGCGCATCGCCGCCATCGACTTCGAGCAATCCACCCTGGGCCCGGCGGCCGTCGATCTCGCGACGCTGCTCTATACGCCCGAAGCCAATCTCTCGGACGATGACATCGACGAGTTGGTGGATTTCTACCACGACCTGCTGCCCCCCAGCGCGCTGCCCGCCCTGACCATCGATCGGGAAACGCTGCACACCGCGGCCATCCTCAAAATGCTCTTCTACGCCGGCTCAGCCGCCAACTTCTACCGCAAATTCGAAGAAGGCTACCGCCTCACCGCCATGGAGTGGTACCTGCAAACCGCCGACCGCCTGCTCACCCGCTATGCGGATTACAGCGACTTGGGCGACGTGCTCACGCGCTCGTGGAGTGGGCAGCAGCATTTGGAAGTGTGAGATGGCTGCGATGCTGCGTCGATGGCGGGCGACTGTTCATTAATTGCCATACTGGGGATGTGTCCCGAATGTGGGAAGCCCCATGATCGCGAATCACGACAACGGACGCCGAGGAAGAATGAACGACTACTCGGTTGTGCTCTCCCTGCGCTGTGCCATATAGTGCGGGGGGATTTTTTATAGCGGCGGGACCTACTCGCTTTTCTTCGGTTCGTCGGGCGCCGGCAGCGTGACCAATTCGGTCTCCAGATCCTCGATGGTGGGGAGGCTACCCTGCAGTGAGGTCGGCAAGGTTTCCATAAGCCGATAAGCTGAAACTCCGATGGGCTTGGCGGTATCCCGCAGGGTATACTCGACAATCACGCGCTCTTTTTCCTTCCATTCTCGACGGCTTGCATGGCATACCACAGCCGTTCTTCCGCGATGCGGAGTTTGTCGAGGAGGGTGATGTTGTGATACCAGGTAATTGTTGCAAGAGCCTCTTGCAACAATGAAGCCTCGGGCCAGGCCGAGGCGAAATCGCGCATGTATGTCAGATTCCGTTGTGAGAATCCCCGCATCTCTGGGAACGCCTGCCGTAGATCGTCGGCAAGGCGCGGGATGATCTTCTTTCCCCATCCCTGCCCCTGCTCACGGGCAAGAATCTCGCGTCCGATCTGCCAGTAGAGCAGCACCAACTCGCTATTGACTGCCGCGGCCGCGCACCTGCGCAGTACGAATGCGCTCTTTCAGCAGCCGCAAGAAATCTTCGTACTCTGGCATTGTGCGGGAAAGCTCGTCCATCATCGCTCATGTTCGCCGTCTGGTGCTGCTACCCTCTTCACAATCAACGGGCGAGTCTACCTGTAGGTTCATTATTCGGTTACTGGTATTTTTTCCTGAACTGCTGACACATCAGGTGGCTGCGTGCCGAGAGACTTTGCAATGTGCTTCATGGTCAAATACAGGCGCTCGGGTGCGCCGGGCAGAGGGATGAAATCAAACTGTCGATAGAAAGCCGCTACTCGTGCGTTGAGGGGATCGACCACCACCGCATGGGCGCCGATCTGAGTGGACAATTGCAAGGCGGCGTATAAGGCATGCATCAGCAGTTGCGATCCCAGGCCTTGCCCTTGTGCC
>DASXVL010000204.1:0-4603 GCA_036504255.1 Armatimonadota bacterium
CGGTCAGGCGATAATTCGCCGCTGCCTCCAGACCGTGCAACTGCAGCTCGGCGCTGGGGAAGGGCGATCCCTCGCGGCGGAAACACATCACGAAACCCTGGCCCAGGTCGGGGCGGTCATACTGCCAGGCGCACCAGAACTGCTCGTGCGTGGTAATGCCGAGCAGGGGGTAGTAGTCGCCCAGGTAGTAGGGACGCAGCGCCTTCGCTTCAGCGATCATCTGTTGCGCCGCCTCCATCTGCGCCTCGGTAATATCGACACAGACGCTGCACCCCGTGGTGGCGACGCTGCGGAAGGTGTACGGATCGAACGCCCACACCCCGGCGGCGTGCAGCGGCACATACAGGCTCAATCCGGCATTCTGCCCCTGGTCCCATACCGATAAAACTTTATCGTGACACTGGGTATCGCTCTGCCAGAGCGGATAACTGCGGCTGGTCGTTTCCAGGTCGATGCGGCGGCCACCGCTGGCGCAGTTATCGATTGTCAGCTTGGGATGGCGCGCGCGCAGTTCATCCCACAGCGCATAGAGCCCTTCGATATAGCGAATTTCGGCCATGCCCTGGCGGTCCGCGGCATCGGCGGCTCGCCAGAATGGTAGCGGGGCGACATTGAAGTCGTTGCGGTAGATATCGATGTCCCAGTCGGTAATGCATTGCGAGAGGAAATCGGTGAGCCACTTGCGCGCGTCCGGATTGCCGAGATTGTAGAGCGCGCCCCACTCTCCTTCGTTCAGGTGGTGCATCACCCACTCGGGATGCTCTTTCGCCACCAGGCTTTGAGTGGTGACGCGCTCGGGTTCAAACCAGAGGACGAATTGCATACCCAACTGATGCGCGGCATCCCCAATCGGTTTCAACCCGCGCGGAAACGCCGCCTTTTTGGGGACCCAACTACCGGCCCCGGCTGGCCAGCCACCTTCGAACCATCCGGCATCCAGCCAATAGCCCTCGACGCCTGCCTTGGCCATGCTCGGCATGGCAGCCAACTGGTTTTCTTCCGTGACGTCGTTCCCGGTATTGAACACGAACCAAGTGTTCTCCGTCACTGGCGGCAGGGCAATCTCCCCGTTAATGCGTGGTGTGTAATGGTCGAGGATCACCTTACGCAGCAGGTTATGCCCATGCAGGCGGTCTGCGCCTTGCCAGGAAATGAGTAAGATGCGCGGCGTGCGTATCTCCTCGCCGGGATGTAGTATGAGATGTGTCGTTTGCTGCCCGGCCTGCAGCGTCACCTGCGCGTTCTCATCACGCTCCAGCTGCAGCGCCCACTGCCCGGACCAGCCGATGGCCCCGACCAGCCCTCCGGTGTCCCACCCCAGGTTAAAAAATGGCAATACACCGTCAGAGGACCGGCCCCCATTGGGAGCGATGTCCATCTGCCGTTTCGGCGCGATGGGCTCGTCGAGGGGCAGGAAATCCGTCGCCGCGCAGGTGCTGCCGTGCGCATGATACAGCATCACGTTCTCACCCGACGTAGTAACGCGTACATCGAGGGGTAAGATACACTCCAGCAAGGGGGTGTCCGCCGCGCCGGTATTGCGGAAAGATAGCACCCACTCAACCGCAGGATAGGCGGTGAAACGTGTGGCCATACAGCGCACCTGCAGTCCACTCACCGGATCGGTATAGGTGATGGTGTGCCGTGCTGTGCCCGGCCCCGACGTCTCCGCGCGCACTTCCCGTGTCCAGGTCGGCAAGAAACTGCTCGACGCGTTGCCGCCGTAGCTAAAAGAAAACGGGAGTTCACCGGTGTTCAGTGAGAGCTCGTCGAGAAAGAACGCTTTCTCTGCTGTCAACATAACTGTGGCCTCCGCCCAATCAGATTGATCCCACGCGGGAATGTCGTTATCTTTATGATACGTGTTAGCGCACGAAGCGCAGGAGGATCGGATAATCCATGACGCGCACATGCGGCAGGCGTATGCTGCCCTCCTCCTGTACGCATGTCAGCGGTTGTTCCGTGCCGTTCATGGGGTCGTAGCCAAAGACCTGGCGATAGCTCCCGGCCAGGGTGAGCTCGCAGGGCTCGCCGACGCAGTCATCCTGCGCCAACCCTGGTGTCCATAGCGCCACAACGATCTCGCCGTCTCGCTGCATCACGAGCGAGGTGATATCCTGGCGTTGCGTCTGCAGGGAGTACGCGACATCCACCGGTGCGAGTCCCTCCAGCGCCGTCGCCAGGTTGCGCATGACATAATAGGCGGCCTGTGGTTGCTGCGGCGAGATGGGGTCGGCGGCGAAACTGCGGCGCAGCAGGGTCAGGTCGAGGGGATAGTAACTGCTCCACGTCTCACAGAAAAATGAGGCAACCCCCAAACCGATATGGGTGAGGGTGATCTGAGCGACGTATTTCGCTTTTGCAATTTCACTGCACTCGAAATCGCCCCACCAATTCGGCGGGGTCGGCGCGGGGTAACTGGCGGCATAATTCCATTCGGTCGCCATCAATTCCCCGGTGAACCCCAACGCGTGGCAGTAGTCACGCAGGCAGCGCACGTCGGCAATGTAGTTCCGCCGGTTGGCGCTCTCGGGGTTGGTCTGGTAGAAAGGATGCCAACCGATGACATCCACGTCGCGCGCCAGGGCGTTGATCGCGCGCAACATGAACGAATTTTCTTCCTGTGCGGCCAATTCATCCACAGACCAGCTACTTATTCCGTGTGTGAAACCGGCGATGGAACCCAGGACTATTTTTGCGTCCGGGCATACCTCGCGCAGAATGGGGATGGTCACGCGCGCGATGGCCAGGTAATGCGCCACATTCGGCGCCGCGCCCCAGTACGCCGGGATATTCCATTCGTTCCAGATCTCGAAGTAGCGCACGCGGTCGCGAAAATGCTCCGCCATATAGCGCACGTATCGCCCCCACGCCTCCAATGCTTCCGGGGTGGTGGGCGGCGCAGGATTCTCGTAATACCACTCCCAGAGTTGCGGCAGCTTGCGCGTGGGGTCGTCCTGGGTATACAGGCGGTTGCCAAAGCCCAACGACAGCATGATGTCGATACCGCGCTCCGTGAGGTAGCTGATGGCGGCGTCCGCTTCGGCATCGACCGCCAGTTCTCCCCGCGTCTTTTCCACCCAATGCCAATTCACCGGGTCATCGTGGTAGCCCACGCGCACGAATTTTAGCCCCAAATCCGTATGGATGGGCCAGAGATCGCGGTGTTCTTCTATCGTTTGTCCCATCGAATGCTGCGTCGAGCTGACCGTCACCCCCACGCCATAACTGGCGAGCGCGATGTTGCGCTCCTCCGCATCGTAGACCTCCACGCTGCTGATGGAAAAAGAGAACAGCCAGTTCTCGACACGCGGCAGGTTACGCCCGATAATCCAGATCTGCTTGGCGCGCTGCGTCGGCACGTCACAAACGAACTCCCGCGCGTCCGCCGCTCCGCTCGGCCCTTCGTACACCGTCTCCCACAGCCGGCCATCGCAACTGAGGCGGATGGTCAGCAGCTCGGGCAACGCCATGCCCACTTCCACCGCCCCCGTGTCGAGCGGCATAGAACCGACGACGTTGCGCGTTGCGCCAGGCGGGCGTTTGCGCAGTACTATACGCGTGATGCTCTGCTCGCGGGCAAGATCAAGGCGAATCCACACCGGTTCGACATCGGCCTGTGACTGCGAGCGGCTGCACCAGCAGGTCTGCGGATCGCCATCGATGAGGTGAATGGCTTCCAGCGGCAGATAGTCGTTGGCGGTCGTGCGCGGCATGCGCGGCGGCGTCGCGCCCATCAGGTTGGCGGATATTTCCCAGCTCTTTTTCGGATGCACCTTGACCGGTCGCGCGGTATTCCCGTCTTGCAGCGAGGCCGTCTCGACCAGCGTCGGACTCTCCCCCAAGATATGCGTAAATCCGTAGGCGTACACGGGTACACCTTCGCAGGACGCGCGTACAACCGGCTCCAGAAAGATAGCGTCGGCTGTGGAAGATTGCTCTTGCTTTATCATCGACTCACCTCTTAAGGATGGACAGGCGTGATCGGCCTCAAGAGTAGACGCGAAGCGCATAGTCGTCTACGCATATTCGGAAGAAATAGTGTGCATATTTTGTCATAGGCGCCACCGCATGCGCGCTACTATCGCAAAGCCGTCATGCCGGTGGTGTCGACTTCGGTTATTTAGCGATTATCTTGATCTGCGCGGCCTCGTCACGCTGCACCGTGCGCGGGTACTGCACGGCGGGCAGGCCGAAGAGCATGGCAAAGTAGTGATGATCGGCGGGCAGATCGAAGAAGGCTTTTAACTCGGGAGCCGTCGCCAGCACCATCCGCAGCATCCCCCACCACACAGTGCCAAGCCCGGCGCTCTGCGCCAGCAGATCAAAATATCCCAACGTCAGCGCGATGTCCTGGTCAGGGCATGGGGCGTCCGGCGGCGCGGAGATCAGTAAGGCATGGGGGGCGGTACGGAAAAGCAATTTCACACCGTACTCATAGCGCCAGGAGGTGGCGGCGTGCAGATAGGCGTAGGCCGGCGGGATGCGATTTTCCGCCGCCGCCTGCGCGAGCGCGGTCATCACCTGGTGTTGCAAACGGCCCATTACCGCTTTATCATCGATGACCGTGAAGGTGAGTTCGCAACGATTGACCCCGGTGGGC
>DASXVL010000205.1:0-2130 GCA_036504255.1 Armatimonadota bacterium
CGTTTCAATTGTATGCCGAGAAGGGACAGGTCGTGCTGCGGGACATTATCCTGCATGGCCTGCGCCAACTGCTGCCCAGCCCCACGCTGACGACCAGCCTGCCCGTGCAGGGGTTGCAGACCGTCATGCAGCAGGCGAACCCCACGCGCACCATTGTCCACCTGCTCTACTGCGTACCGGTCAAACGTGGACAAGGCATTGAGGTCATCGAGGAAATCATCCCGCTGCGCGATATCTCGGTCGCCTTACGTGTGGATACGACGCCCTCACGTGTCTATCTGGCCCCGCAGGACACTGACGTGCCCTTCACCGTCACGGACGGCGTGCTGCACACCAGCGTGCCGGAGCTCAATTGCCACCAGATGGTCGTCGTCGAATAATTAGCCAACAGCCAGTCCCCCGGGATGACCGGGGGACTGGCTGTTTCTATGGTCTCGTTACTCCGAAACGGTTCTGCCTGTACGCCGTCTTTATCAGAGAGGATGTTAGCCATGATCGAGCACCCGATTGCTGTCTATATCAACTGGGCGGCCTACGATGAGCTGTCAGACAACGTGGAACTCACCGAGGCGCTGGCCATGCGCCAACTGGATGAGATGCTGCGCCTGCGCGACCTCGGGGTACGGCTAGACTATTATATGATGGACGCCTTCTGGTATGCGTCGGATGGCGCCTACCGCACCTGGCGCACGCCGCACTGGCCCGACGGGCCGGAGCGCTGGCTCAAACGCTGTTTGGATAATGGGGTCAAGCCCGGCTTATGGGTCATGGCCAATACCCTGGTCAAACTCGACCCCGCCCCGGCATGGCAAGATTCCCTCGATGAAGAGCAGCGCGCGCTCTGCTGTTTCTATGGCGGGTACCTGCCGGATTTCATGCAGGCGCTGCATGAGTGGTACCAGCGGGGCGTGCGGCTCTTCAAATTCGACTTCGCCAATTTCCATGCCGCGCCGGTGCACTTGCAGGAGACCATGCTGCCCTCGGAGATTCGTTCCGCCAATGTCGCCGCCTTCCAGGGAGCGCTCAAATCTTTTCGCCGCGAACATCCTGAGGTGGTCTTCATCGCCTACAACGGGTACGAGGAACGGCAAATCATGGCGCGCACGGACATCCCCATCCGCAAAGCGGTGGACCAGCGCTGGGTGGAGACCTTTGATTCTATCTACTGCGGCGATCCGGTGCCCGCCGACGTGCCGTGTATGAATTTTTGGCGTGCGAAGGATATCTATTCCGACCACCAGACCCGCGCCTTCCTGCTGAATGGCATCCCGGTGACGCGCATCGACAACGCCGGCTTCATGGTCGGCACTACCGGCACCTGCTATTTCCGGCGCACGGCGGCCTGGCAAGGCATGCTTATCCTCTCCTTGGCGCGCGGCGGTTGGGTGAACACCTATTACGGAAACCTCGACCTCATCGACGCGGAGAAAGCGGCTTGGTTTGCCAAAGCGCAATCCATCTTCCTTCCCTTGCAGGACCGCACCCGCGCGGAGGTCTTCGGTGGGCTGCCCGGCAAAGCGGAACCCTATGGCTTTGCCCTGTGCGCGGGAGATGACGGCCTGCTCACCGTGGTCAACCCCTCGCAAACCATCGCCACCCTCGCCTTGCCCGCCCAGGGCGCAATGCGCCTGCTCTTTCGCGACGCGGGCTTCCTGCCCGTGCTGGCGGATGGGCAGATAACCCTCGGACCGGAGCAAATGGCGCTCATCGGTGTCGGCAGTTACGCCGATCCCGACTACGACCTGGGAGTGCAGGACGATGTCCTCATCCCGTCGGAGATTGCCCGGCTGGATGTCCCGTTCTCCGCGGATGGCGAGAAGGCCATCACCGCCACGCTCACCGCGCCGGCGGACGGCGTGCTGCGCGTGATCCTGCGCCAGCACGAAAGCCCCACGCGCGTGAAGCGCACCAGTGGCGGCAGCCCGCCCGACGGCATTTCTCTGGGCAAGATCTTCACCATCACCGCCACCCAGGGTAACCGCGAAATCCCGGTCACCATCAACTATGACAAAGCCATGTGGAGCGGTCTCTCCTGGGCCGTTGGCGAACTATCGCTCGCTGGTCTGCAGGCCGATATGCCCCTCACTGTCCGTTGCGCCACCACCGAACCGGCGGCGGTCACCCTCTACC
>DASXVL010000206.1:0-1804 GCA_036504255.1 Armatimonadota bacterium
GACGCGACCGCTGGCCAGGACGTCACAGCAGCATTATTTTTGATAATAAGATCAGTTTGCATCGGTATCTATCGCGGTTTGCCGCGTAATAGGACTTTATCCGCTCCCCCTCGGGGAGAAGGGCCGGGGATGAGGGCGACGGCAACCGGCGTTACGAGCACGCCAACGCGGCGCCGACGCCGGATTCCCAGACGCTATACGCCAGACGCTATACGCCAGACGCTATACGCTAAACGCTAACGGAGGATTTATGACACCACTGATCGATTGCGTGACTGTCGGTAGTCTGTTTGTGGAACTGACCCCCAGCACGCCGGGCGATTCATTAGTCTCCGCGCGCGATTACACGCTGGTGGCGGGCGGGGCGGCGGCGAACGTGGTCTTTGCGCTTGCCCGGCTCGGGGTGGGTGTCTCGTTCATCACGGCGGTGGGCGACGACGAATTCGGCACGCTGCTCCTGCACGAATTAGCCGCCTTCGGCATCGATACTGCGCCGGTGCGCCGCGTGAGCGGTCAGCTCACGCCGGTGACCTTCAGCGCCATCGACCAGCAGGGGGGCAAGACATTCCGCTTCTACCGTTTCCCCGAGTACGCCGCGCCCATGGACGCGCTGCGGGCGGAGGATTTTTCCCCCTGCACACACGGGCGCCTCTTCGACTTCAGTGAGGGCAGTATTCGCGAGGGTCACCTGCGCGCGCTGGTGTTCGCCGCCGCGCGCCAGGCGCGGTCGGCCGGGGCTGCGGTGCTCTATGCCGTCAATCTGCGTAAATCCTCCTGGCGCTGCGCGGAGGGTGAAATCCGTGTGCTGCAGCGCGAGGCGGTCCGCCTGGCGGATATCGTGGTACTCAACGCGGAAGAGGTGAGCTATATCACCGGCTGGGACGGCGAGGAGGGCATGGCCGCGCTGCAGGAACTGGGGCCGCGCGTGGTGGTGATGACCTGCGGGGGCGATGGCGATATGCTGGTGCGCGTCGACGCGGACACGCGCGCCATCCCGCCCTACCAAGTGCCGGTGGTGTATGACGTCGGCGCCGGCGACACCTTTCACGCCGGACTGGTGGCCGCCGCGCTGCGTCACGCCACGCTGTCCACCTTAACGATCGCTGACTGGGCGGACGCGGTGCAATTTGCGGGGGCGACCGCCGCGCTGCGCGTCGCAACGTCCGCCGATCCGCACGCGCTGCGTACTTCCGCACAAGTCACGGCGTGGATGGCGGCGCAAAAGTGAACGAGCCCCCGTCACCGGAGGCCTGATGGTGTGCACCGCTCAAAGCCTGGTGTCAGCAGCACCGTTTGGAAGCCGCTGGAGGGCCGCAGCCCGGAGTCGCGCTCGGCGTGCCGTGCGAGGCAGGTCCGGGAAGGTACTGTCGAGAGGCTGAGCGCGCGCTAAGAGGCTGGGCTGGTGTCAACGGCACGGTCTGCAACAGGGCCCAAGCCCAATGCCATGCAAATAAGCCAACTTCTAACGCGTTGTCCTCTGCAGCCCGTGCCAGAAAACCGTGGGCGCGCTGGCACAGCGGCGTGTGGCTTTCGTTGTAGGGGCCGCCCTCTGTGGCGGCCCGTGGTAGTGCTGGTGTGTCGCGTGTTCGCGTGAGCGGCAAGGTGCGTCGCCTGGGCTCACACCCCGCCCCCTCACGCCGCACGGCTGCAGGCGCGACACGTGCGGGCCGCCACGGAGGGCGGCCCCTACAGCGGGGAGACGGGGGTGAGTGTTCCTCGTCAATACCGGCCAATACGATGCAGGTGAGCCAGCCATATTGTCGACCAACCGACAGGGCTTATTTGCATGGCATTGGGCCGTCCC
>DASXVL010000207.1:0-17586 GCA_036504255.1 Armatimonadota bacterium
GAGGACGATTTTAATCGCATAGTCTTAGATGAATTCCTTACACCTCGTTACATTCCTGCAGATATTCATCGTCATATATTTAAATTGGATTTAAGAGTTATCCTTACTCAGAATTTTGATAAGATTTACGATACTTATGCCGTTAATGAATCTGGAAGTACAATAATAGTGAAAAATTGTTATGATAATGATGTATCCTCGGTTGTTCGTGGAGAACATCGAGCGATAATTAAGGCCCACGGAACTATTGATCAGCCACCAAGGATGATATTCACGAGGAAAGAATACGGAAATGCAAGATATAAATATAGTTCATTCTACAATTTGCTGGATGCGTTAGCATTAACTCATACTCTTATATTCGTTGGGTGTGGCCTTGATGATCCTGACACCAGAATGATGCTCGAAAAGTATGCTAACGTTTCTCCACACTGTAGACCACATTATATTATATTACCTAAAGGTCTTTTACACAACGATATTCAAGACTCCACTCGGCAAAATTTGAATCTTAAAGTCATCTGCTATAAGCCCGATAATTTTCACGAAGAATTAAGCGATTCTATTGCAGAGCTCGTTACAAAAGTTGAAGCAAAACGTAACGAGCTTTCCATTTCTTTAGACTGGTAGCACCCATCTCCTCATGGCAAGGGTGGAGTACGGCGATGTACATCAGTTTTTCGGTGATCCGAGCAAGGGCGTTGTTGAGGTGAATGTGTCGATGCGGTCAATGAGGGTCACGATCTCGTCTGGCACTTCCGACTTATGGAACGCCCCGACGATTCCCTGCACTGTAAGCGAAATTCCATACTCTTCTTGTAAGTATCCGTTCAGCCTAGCCAATACCTCCTTGCCGGGAACAATGGCCATTCGTGTCTCAAAGCTTGCCCACTGCTGATCGAATTCTGAAAGAAGTCGGGTTTTGATTGTCGCAAGATCGTGTCCTGGATTCTGTCTCTGTTCAGTTGGCTCTCGCTTTGCCATGACCTGCCCCTGGACATCATTCTTCATATCGGCTGTGAGATTCATCAGAAGAATCTGCAAATCATCATCAAACTCGGAGCATGTATGCCCCTGCCCCGCACGATCACTGATTCTCCTGTGAATTGCCCTATCCAGAGGCAATGCCTCCAACAGGTAGTTCTCAATCTCTTTCCTGTGGTGTATGTGCACTACGTCACAAGCCTGCTCAAGATCTGTTCGAATCTTATCAACCTCAATAACTGACCTGTAATCCCTGTCGAAGATCACAAGTGTCAATACTTTGGCACCCAATGTGCTCTCTATGCCCAGGGTGATATTCTTTACCTTCTGCGGGTTGAAGCCTTGAACCTGGATGACGGAGAAAGCGGAACGAGCATGTACCCTACGTTTAGCTAAAACCCTTGCGAAGGCGGCGATCACAGTGAAATCGCCACCCTCAACATAGATGACTCTCCGATGCTTGGCGAGTTGTGTGATCGTAGGGTTTAGGCTTGATCCTAAAGCATCGAAAACGCTCTGTAGTCGTCCTGACTCTGTTATCCTTCGCGCAGACTTTCCTCTCTTGTCAACTATAAGTATATCCTCATGATCAACAATTGTTATAATTTCGGTAGAATGTGTTGCCACAAGTATGTCTGGTCCGAGTTCTCTGAGCAGACCCATCAATTGCCGTTGTAGGTCTGGATGCAGGTAGATATCAGGCTCATCCACGATGAATATCGTGTCGTGTATTGCTTTGACCATGTAGGTAAGAATCTGACACCATACCTGGAATCCGAAACCAGCCCAGTATATCTCGCGGGGAAAGCGCTCTTCAGAGCAATACATCAACAGGACTGGTTGCTTGGCACCATGGACGACCTTGGGCTGTTCGATCTCCATCCCGGGCCATGTTGAGGCAATCAAGTCCTTGAATTCATCAAAGCCTTCCAGATAGTGGTGCCAGATATTTCTGAAGTTGCGAGATGCACCGTGTGAGAGGAGCGCACGGCGTGCTGTCTCCTTTATGTATAGTTGTTCCTTGTGCTCGACAGGACCGAGTACGGGAACGAATCCGATAGAGACAGGGAACAAAGCCTTGAAATCTGCAGGTCGACGCACCTGTCTGCCCCCTGCATCTGCGATAAGATAGCATTCGCCAATGGATGGAAACACCAGACGTAGAAAATACCCGTTCGAGATACCAAATGTTACTGCTGCTGGATCTGAGTCATCGTAGTTAGTGAAGACATTCTCCATAGAAAGCGACAGTCCATCTGTATCCACACGGTAACCAAGAACAGTTTCATCATTGATTCTTACGTATTCGGGCACTTTCGCTCTTGCTTTGCGAAGAGCGACAGACAGGATTTTGAATGCAGAGATAATGGTCGATTTCCCGGAGTTGTTAGGCCCAACCATTACATTGAAGGCTCGCAAATTTACAGAATAATCGTTTAAAGCCTTGAATCGCTTAAACCTTACTGTGGTGAAATGCACATCTGTAGCCATATCTGTCCCCATCCAGTCTCTGCCATAGAAAAGCTGAATAACGCAATGCCTGTATTTGCTAGTAATATTAATAAATTCAACGTCATAGCTGGATTTCCTGCTAATGCATAATGAACGAACTCATTAGAGCATAAATAAAGTGTTTTGGGAGAAAGATTAAAACTGTTATCATTTTAGACTAATGAGGAGAACCCTACCATAAAGTGACTGATGTCGTTTGATATCATGGGATCACCCTTTCGCGCTCATTGTAAGGGCTTCTTCGCCTTCACATAGCTCCAAAAATTCGGCAAACAGGGGCAAGCTGGACAAAAATACTATTGCGGCTTTTAAGCTTTGAGACTTGGCAGCTACTCAGCCTAAAAGATAAGAGCTATACTGATGTCTCCCAGTCAGAGAAGGAGGCTCGTCACTTTGTTTACATGGAAGCGAATTCTTCTTGCGGTAGGATGTTTATCCTTACTGCTGGGCACAATCCCAGCATTTGCTGAGGTGATGGACAAAGAACCCACGCTTCACATGATCTGGATGGGAACTATCCCTTGGATACCTGTCGTCCTCATCGTGAGCTTGATTCACCCCTGGGCAGGAGTTGCCGCTGTCGTTGCCAGCGTTTTTTGTGGTGGGTCTTTTGGGATCTTAAGCGAGGTCTTTGATTCGGGTGTTGGACCTGCCATACGACAAGAGGCTGGTATGGGGTATGTACTCCAGGTGTACGGAGCCAATGCCTCTTTGCTGGTTTCCTTTGCCATCGGCTCTGCCATATGGTTCTTCCGTCGCCGGTTGATCAGCAAGCGGGCTGAACAATCTCTCTGAGAGACGCTATGTCTCTCTACTCCTCCTACTACTAGGCGGTTCCTGCAACCGCCCGTTTTCCGGCTGGCCCCGCATTGCAAATATTATGAAACGACATCCGATGAACCAGTTTGGAAAAGCGCCGATAGACCCCCTCCGCGTGGCCGCATGGCTGCAGCGGGGCGTCGTCTTGCTGGCCCTGCTGGGGCTGCTCGTGCTGTTTGCCCGTAGTACGCGCCATCCGCAGCCGGCGCTGCCGCCTACCGCGCCCTTGCAGGTCGATGCGTGGTTGATCGGCTACCGGGAAAGCGGGCGTATTCCCAGCGGGCTGCAGGAAACGCGCGGCATGGCGACCGGGCCGCGCGGGCGTTTGTATATCGCCGGGGATCGCGCGGTCGTCTGCGTTGATGCGCGCGAACGGCTGCTTGTTGGCCGTTTCGCGGTGGACGGTGCGCCGCAATGCCTGGCCGTGGGCGCTGACGGCACGCTGTATGTGGGCTTTCGCGATCACGTGGGGGTGTATGCGGCGGATGGGCGGCGGCGGGCGAACTGGCCGACCGTGGGCGGGCAGGCCTATATCACCTCGCTTGCCGCCACGAAGACGAAAATATTCGTCGCCAATGCGGGTGAAAAGGTCGTTTTGGGATATAATCTCTTTGGTAAGGTGGTCGCCCGTTTTGGCGCACGGGACGACGCCAAAGGGGTGCCCGGACTCATTGTCCCCAGCCCGCACCTCGATGTGGTCGTCGACCGTGACGGCGTGCTCTGGATCGCGAATCCCGGTCGCCATGCCGTGGAGGCGTACGCGCCGGATGGCGCGTTGTTGCGGCACTGGGGCGTGGCCTCGTTCGCGCTGGAGGGATTCAGCGGATGCTGTAGCCCCTCCGATATCGCCGTGCTGCCGGATGGTCGCTTTGTGACCAGTGAAAAAGGGCGTATGCTGGTGAAGGTGTACCGCCCTGACGGCGCGTTGGCGTGCGTGGTCGCCCTACCGGCAACCTTTCGCGCGCAAAACACGGGACTGGATCTGGCGACGGATGCGGCGGGACGCATCTATGTGCTGGACCCACTGACGAATACGGTCGTCATCTTTACACGGAAAGCGAAGTAGTCATGCAACGGCGAGAGTTTTTTCGCAGCCTCATACGCTATGCGCTCCTGACGCTCTTCGGCGGCGGCATCAGCCTGCTGCTCGGGCGGCGTTGGGAAGAGAGTTGCCATAATGCGGGCATCTGTCGCGGCTGCGCGTCGCTACGCATCTGTGGGCTGCCGCAGGCGCTTTCCGCGCGCGCGGCAAGCGGAAAGCGGCGGTAACGGGTATGGCAGACCGCGCGCAACCCGAGACGAATGGCCGACGAAATTTCCTCGCCAATGCGGGGCGTGGTTTGGGCCTGTTGGCGCTGGGCGGCTCGCTCGGCGCGCTGACCGCGCACGCCACGCGCGAGAAAGAGCGCTGGCAGATCGACCCGCATAAATGCACGGCCTGCGGCCTGTGCGCGAGCGCCTGCGTGCTGCATCCCTCGGCGGTGAAAGTGGTGCATGCCTACGCCATGTGTGGCTATTGCCAACTCTGCACCGGGTTTTTCGAGCCAGGGGCGAGCGCGCTCAACACCGGGGCGGAGAACCAGCAATGCCCGACCGACGCCATCAAGCGCAGCTACATTGAAGACCCGTATTACGAATATACCATCGACGAGAAGCGCTGCATCGGCTGCGCAAAGTGCGTACGCGGCTGCGGCGACTACGGCAACGGCTCGCTGTTTCTGCAAATTCGTCATGACCACTGTGTGAACTGTAACCAGTGCGCCATCGCCACCATCTGCCCCGCGCATGCGGTGCAACGCGTGCCCGCCGCGCAGCCCTATATTATCAAAAAGCCGGAAGACGAATAACCATCCGCCATGCGACGACTCACCGCACTACTGATTCTCATAGCGACGTGGACCGAGGCCGTGTGGGCGGAACGGCGTTTTCCCCTGCCCCAGTTCACCGATCATGCGCTGCCGCAAACGGCGTATCCCCTGCCGGGTAGCGGGTGGCTGCTCTCGCTGGATTATCTCGCGCTGCTGCTGGCGCTGGTGTTGGCGACCTACCTGTCCCTCGTGCGCCGCTCGCGCGTCGGCCTCTTCGCGCTCACGCTCGTCTCGCTGGCCTATTTCGGTTTTTACCGCCACGGCTGCATCTGCGCGGTAGGGGCCATCCAAAACGTGGCGCAAAGCCTGGGCGATCACGGCTACGCGCTGCCGCTCAGCGCGGCGATCTTCTTTCTGCTCCCGCTGATCTTCGCGCTCTTCGTGGGCCGCGTGTTCTGTGCGGCGGTTTGTCCGCTCGGCGCGGCGCAAGAAGTCGTGCTGGTGAAACCGGTCAAGATACCCGTGTGGCTGGAACACGCGCTGGGGCTCATCCCGTTTATCTATCTCGGGGTCGCCGTGCTTTACGCGGCCACCGGCGCGAGCTATCTGATTTGCCAATACGATCCGTTTGTCGCCTTCTTTCGCATGAGCGGCAGCACGACCATGCTCCTGGCCGGCGGCCTGCTGCTGGTTATCGCCATGTTCGTCGGCCGCGTCTATTGCCGCGTGCTCTGTCCGTACAGCGCCTTGTTGCGGCTCGTCGCCCCCTTTGCCTATTGGCGCGTCTCCGTCACGCCGCGCGAGTGTGTGCAGTGCCGGTTATGTGAAGACGCCTGTCCCTTCGGGGCGATCAACCCACCCACGCCGAGCAGCCTACGCACGCCACGCCTCGACGGCAAACGCCGCTTGGCGCTGCTGCTGCTCTTACTCCCGCTGCTGGTCGCCGGTGGCGCGTGGCTGGGCTATCGCGGCAGCGCACAACTGGCCGCCTGGCATCCCACCGTGCGTTTGGCGACGCGGGTACTGCTGGAAGACGAGGGACGGGTAACGGGCACGACCACAGAAAGCGTGGCGTTTCGCGCACAAGGCGTGCCGACCGTGGCGCTGTATCAACAGGCGCTCACGCTGCGTGAGCAGTTCCGCTGGGGCGGGCTGTTGCTCGGCGCGTGGATCGGTTTAGTCCTTGGCGGCAAACTCATCGCCCTCTCTATCCGCCGCCGCCAGGACAGCTACGAAGCGGACCCCGGACGCTGTTTGGCCTGCGGGCGCTGCTATCGCTACTGTCCGGTTGGGCGGCATGCGCCGGCCCGTGACGACTCCAGCAGGCTGACCGTCACAGAACATATATGACAGATCCCTCCCTAATGCAGGATATGCGGCTCGCCTGGGCACAGGCGGCCACACGGGTGGCGCTCATCGCGGCGATTTTTTCCGTCGCGGTGGGCGCGCTGCTGCTTGCCAACAGCCTGCGCCTGCGCCAGGCCGACCCCTTCACCGCGACCGCGTTGCAGGCGTTGAAAACACAGCAACGCGCACAACCGGCGAATGAGGCCTTGAAGACGCAAATACGCCAGCTCGACGCACGGCTGCGCACGGAATATTTCTTCCGCCAACAGCTCAAAGTCCAGGGCGGGTATTTGCTGCTGGGCGGGTTGGCCGTCTTCCTGCTTGCACTGCGCGGCGCGCAACGGCTGCAACTGCTCCAACCCCGGCCCACCGGCGTCTTGGAGACCGCCTGGCGGCGCTTGCCGATACAGGCCCGGCGTGCCGTGGCCGTATTCGCGCTGCTCATCGCCCTGAGTCTGGCGCACGCCGCGCTGCACCCGCGCCCCGAGCTGTCGCACGCATGGCGTAAGGTCATCGCGGACACGCCGAACGCGTCAACCGTGGCCGACACTACGGCCCAAAGCGTGACAGCCCCGCCCAGTACACCACAACCAACGAACACGCCAGCCAGTACGCCCACGCCCACGCCGCAACCTGCGCCCACCCCCGGCGGATCGACCACCGGGGATGCCGGCCCACTGGTCAGCGATTACCCCACGCCGGAAGAGATCAGCAAGAACTGGCCGGTCTTCCGTGGGCCGGGTGGCCGGGGCATCGCGGATGGGGACGCGTACCCCACCGCCTGGGATAGCAAAAGCGGCATGCTGTGGCAGCAAGACGTGCCGTTGCCCGGCCAGAACTCACCCGTCATCTGGGGCAACGCCGTTTTCTTGAGTGGCGCGGACGCGAAAAAGCGCGCGGTGTTCTGCTTCGACGCGGAGACCGGTCGCCTGCGCTGGCAGCAAGAGCTGCATTCCGCCGCCGGGTCGCCGCACGTGATGGACGACACCGGCTATGCCGCGCCGACGATGGCCGTGGATGGCAAGCGCTGCTTCGCCGCCTTTGCCAATGGCGACGTGGCTGCGTTCACGGTGGATGGCCAGCCCCTTTGGACGCGCAACCTGGGCACGCCGGATAATGTCTACGGACACGCCACGTCGCTCACCTTCTACCGCAACTTGCTCCTCGTGCAGTTCGACCAGGGGTCATCCGCCGAGGACAAGAAATCTGCGCTGCTCGCGCTGAACGTGGGCACCGGTAAGACGGTATGGCAGGTGGCGCGCCCGGTCGCGAACTCGTGGAGCACGCCCATCCTCATCACCAGCGGCGGCGCGGAGCAGTTGGTGACTACCGCCAATCCGTGGGTCATCGCCTACAACCCGGCAAACGGCACGGAGCTCTGGCGCGCGGATTGCCTCAGCGGTGACGTCGCGCCCTCGCCCACCTTTGCCGGCGGGCTGGTCTTCGCGTGCAACGCCTATGCGAGCCTGGCGGCCATCCGCCCCGACGGGCAGGGCGACGTGACGAAAAACCACATCGCCTGGACGGCCAGCGACGGACTGCCGGACATCATCAGCCCGGTGAGCGATTGCAATCTCCTCTTCCTGCTCACCTCCGAAGGTATGGTCACCTGCTACGAGGTCAGCTCGGGCAAGAAAGTCTGGGAGCAGCAGCTCGAAGGCGCGTTTCATGCGTCGCCGACCATTGTCGGCAAACAGCTCTATCTGTGGAGCCGCAAAGGCGTGCTGCACCGCCTGGCCATCGAACGCGCCTTTCATGAATTGGGCGTCGTGCCCCTCGGCGAAGATGTGAGCGCCACCCCGGCGTTTCTCCACGGGCGCATATACCTGCGGGCGAAAGAGCATCTCTACTGCATAGGGGCGCCGCGATGAACCATCCCACGCCGATAGCCGAACCGGCGCTCGATCTCAGCTACGTCGATGAGATCGTGGCGACGCTGGGCGCTTCCCCGCAACTGCTTATCCCCCTGCTGCAGGCGATGCAGGAGCATTACCGCTATCTGCCCGAGGCCGCGCTACGCCGTCTGAGTGAGATTACGGAGATTACCCCGGCGGCCATTGCCGGCGTCTCCACCTTCTACTCGCAATTCCGCCATCGCCCGGTGGGACGCCACATCATCAGTGTCTGCCACGGCACTGCCTGCCATGTGAAGGGTGCGGAGCAGATCACCGAGTCGATTCGCCGTGCGCTGCAACTTACGGACGATACGGCGACCGACGCCGAGGGTACCTTCACGCTGCAAAAAGTCGCCTGTCTGGGCTGCTGCACCCTCGCCCCGGCCATGCAGATCGACGGCGTGACCTACGGTCATCTCACACCGGACACCGTGCCCGGCGTACTGCAGGATTTCCTGGCCATGACGGAACAGGGCGTTGCGCGGGGCCAGCTTGTCGAGCAGGCGCTGGAGGGACCGGCGGAAATTCGCATCGGCGTCGGCTCGTGCTGCATAGCCGGGGGTAGCCAGCAAGTCCGCCAGGCGCTGGAGCGGGCGGTACGTCACCTCGCCGCCCCGGCCCTCGTCAAGCCGGTAGGCTGTGTGGGTATGTGCCATCAGACCCCCATGGTGGAGGTGGTGCTGCCGGGCCGCGCCACGGCGCTCTACGCGCGCGTGCAACCGGAGGACGCGGAAGCGATTGTCCGCCGGCATTTTGCGCCGCGCGGCATGCTGCGCAAGGTGAAATCGGCGGTATCCACTGCGCTCGACCGCTTGCTCACCGATGAAAGCTGGCAGCCGGTGACGCGCTACGCGTTGGATGTGCAGGAGGCCCCGGTGTGCGCCTTCCTGGGACGCCAACAGCCCATCGCCACCGAACACCGCGGCAATATCGATCCGCTCGATCTCGACGAATACCTGGCGTATGATGGATTTCACGCGCTGCGCCAATGCCTGGACGGCACGCCGGAAGCGCTCATCGACACCATTACCGCCTCGGGGTTGCGCGGGCGCGGCGGCGCCGGCTTCACCACCGGGAAGAAATGGGCGCTGGTCCGCGCGGCGGCAGGCACGCCGAAATACCTGGTGTGCAACGGCGACGAGGGTGACCCGGGCGCTTTCATGGATCGCATGCTGCTGGAGTCCTATCCCTACCGCATTCTGGAGGGCATGGCTATCGCCGCCTATGCGGTCGGCGCGCAGGAAGGCTACCTGTATATTCGCGCGGAATATCCGCTGGCGGTGCGCCGCCTGCGCGAAGCGATTGCGCGTTGCGCGGCACAGGGGCTGCTGGGCGACTTGCGCCTGCATATCATGGAGGGAGCGGGCGCCTTCGTCTGCGGTGAGGAAACGGCGTTACTCGCCTCGCTGGAAGGCAAACGCGGCGTGCCGCGCTTGCGCCCCCCGTACCCGGCGGAAGCAGGGTTATGGGGGCAGCCGACGCTCATCAACAATGTGGAAACGTACGCGCAGGTCCCGTGGATCGTGCGCCATGGCGCCGAGGCCTTCGCCGCGCTGGGCAACGAGCATAGCAAAGGCACGAAAGTCTTTGCCTTGACCGGGAAGGTGAAACGCAGCGGGCTCATCGAAGTGCCGATGGGTATCACCCTGCGCGAAATTGTGGAACAGATCGGTGGCGGCACGAGCGGCGATGCGCCCTTCAAAGCGGTGCAGATCGGCGGGCCGTCCGGCGGGTGTATTCCCGCACGACTGGCCGACGTGCCGGTGGATTACGAGGCGCTCACTTCGGCGGGCGCCATCGTCGGTTCCGGCGGGATGGTGGTGCTCGACGAACGCGACTGCATGGTGGATATCGCCCGCTACTTTCTGGAGTTCACGCAAGATCAATCATGCGGGCGCTGCACTTTCTGCCGCATCGGCACCCGGCGCATGCTCGATATCCTGAATCGGCTCTGTCGCGGGCAGGGGAAATCCGGTGACCTGGAACGACTGGAAGAGCTGAGTTTACAGGTAAAGCGGGGCAGCCTGTGCGGGCTGGGGCAAACCGCGCCCAACCCGGTGCTCTCCACGTTGCGCTATTTCCGTGAGGAATATCTGGCGCACCTGGCAGGGCGCTGTCCGGCGGGCAAATGCTCGGCGCTCATCCGTTATCGCATCACCGACGCCTGCATCGGCTGTACCAAGTGCGCGCAACAGTGCCCGGCGGACGCCATCCCCCTGACGCCGTACGCACGGCACGCGGTGGACATGACCCGCTGTACGCGCTGCGATACCTGCCGGCGGATCTGTCCCGTCCAGGCGATAGTCGTGGAGTCGTAGATTATGCCAAAGCTCACCATTGACGGCCAGGAAATCATCGTGGAGGAGGGGGCCACCATCCTCGCTGCCGCGCAGCGCGCCGGTATCGCCATCCCCACGCTGTGCCACCTGCCCGAGCGCCCGGCGCTGACCAGTTGCTTTGTCTGCGTGGTCAAAGTGAACGGCGGCGCGCGTTTGCTGCCTGCCTGCGCCACCAGGGTGGCCGAGGGCATGGTGGTGGAGAGCGATAGCGAGGAAGTGCGCACGGCGCGGCGCACGGCGTTGGAGCTGCTCTTCAGCGACCACCGCGGCGATTGCCTGGGGCCATGCCAGAGCGCCTGTCCCGCACATCTGGATATTCCCGCCATGCTGCGCCATATCGCCGCCGGGCGCGTGCGCGAGGCGTTAATTACCGTAAAAGCACACATCGCGTTACCGGCGGTACTCGGCCGCCTCTGTCCCGAATTCTGCGAGCGGGCGTGCCGTCGCGCGCACTACGACGGGGCGGTGACCATCTGTGCCTTGAAACGCTACGTCGCCGACGTCGATCTCGCGTCGAGCGATCCCTATCTGCCTGCCTGCCGCCCGGCCAGTGGCCAGCGCGTGGCCATTGTCGGCGCTGGTCCCGCCGGGCTGGCGGCGGCGTATTACCTGCTGCAGCACGGACACGCCTGCACGCTGTATGACCGGCGCGAGCAACCGGGCGGCACGCTACACGAGGTGGTGCGTGACGGGCGCTTGCCGGGCGAAGTGTTGCAGGCCGAAATTGCCCGCATCGCCCAACTCGGCGCCACCTTCCGGCAAGGGGTCGGTGTGGGCGACACGTTAAGCGTCGCCGGGCTGCGCGCTGATTACGACGCGGTGCTGCTCACCGTGGGCGAGCTGAGCGCCGACGAGGCGTCGTGCCTGCACGTGACGCTGGCAGGGAAAGGCATCCATGTAGATCGCCACACCTTGCAGACGGAGCACGCGGGCATCTTTGCCGCCGGGTCCGCCGTGTCTCCATCGCCGCACGTGGTGCGCGCGGTAGCGGAGGGACGGCGCGCGGCATACGCCATCCAGCGTTTCCTGACCGGTGAGGCGCATGACGAACCACATTTCAGCGTGCATATGGGACGCATGACTGACGCTGAGGCGACCACTTTTGCGGAGGGGATGTCGCCCACGCCGCGCGCGGTTTGCTGTCAAGACGGGCTGAGCGCCGAGACCGCGCAGCAGGAAGCCGCACGCTGCCTACATTGCGATTGCCGCAAGGTGGCCGACTGCCGGTTACGCGACTACGCCATCGCCTATGACGTGCACGCGGGGAAATATGCCGGTGAAGCGCACCGCCGGTTTGAGCGTGATACGAGTCAGCCTGCTGTCGTCTACGAAACGGGCAAGTGCATCACCTGCGGGCGCTGTGTGCAGATCGCCGAGGAAGCGCGGGAGCGGCTCGGGCTGGCGTTCGTCGGCCGTGGTTTCGCCGTTCGCGTGGCCGTGCCCTTCTCCGCGACACTGGCGGACGGACTGACCACCGTCGCCGCCGCCTGTGTCGCGGCGTGCCCGACGGGGGCATTGGCACACCGGGAAACGGAGACAGCACAATGATGCGCCATGACACCTTGACGCTCACCGATGTCACGAAGACCTACGACACGACAAGCGGGCCGCTCACCGTGTTGCGCGATGTCACGCTGAGCGTGGCTCCAGGGGAGACGCTGGCGATCATCGGGCCATCGGGCACCGGGAAGAGCACGCTGTTACATATCATCGGCGCGCTGGACACGCCCACGACGGGGACGGTACAGTTGGGCGATCTCGCGGTGACGGCGCTGGCCGGACCCGCGCTCTCCGCCTACCGCGCGCGACAGGTCGGCTTCATCTTCCAGGATCACCACTTGCTCCCGCAATTAACGGCGACGGAGAACGTGCTGCTCCCCACGCTGGCGACCGGCGACACGGGGAAGGCCGCCGCCGGGCGTGCGCACGCATTACTGGAACGCGTTGGGGTCAGCGCGCGCGCTGAGGCCTTTCCCGCGCAGCTCTCCGGCGGGGAGCGGCAACGGGTGGCGATTGCCCGCGCGCTCATGAATACGCCCGGCTTGCTCCTTTGCGATGAGCCGACAGGGAACCTCGATGCGGAGACGGGCGACACTGTCGCTACCTTGCTGCTTGAGTTGGCGCGGGAAGACCAGGTCACCGTGCTCATGGTGACGCACAACCTGGCGTTGGCGTCGCGCTTCGCGCGTTGCCTGCTGCTGCGTGGCGGGCGTTTGGCCGCGCCAGAGGACATGCCGTGACGCTGGCGACGCTCATACAACGCAGCCTCCGCTACTTCTGGCGCACCAACCTCGTCATCGTCTTCGCCATCGCGGTCGCCGTGGCAGTACTCACCGGTTCGTTATTGCTCGGCGATTCCCTGACGGGCAGTTTGCGCGACAATGCGCTCGCCCGCCTGGGCGCAATCGAACAGGCATTGGTCGCCCCACATTTCTTTCGCGCGGAACTGGCGCATGATCTGACGCGCGCACTGGCCTGCCCGAACACGCGGATCGTACCGGCGGTGCTCATGCGCGGGGCAGCGCGGAACGCCGGGTCCGACGCGACGATTCCCAACGTCTCGGTTATCGGCGTCGATGCTGCCTTCTGGCAGCTCTTCCCCGCTCAACCCGCGCCCCCCGTGCGCGACCGCGCGATTGCCCTCAACGCCACGCTGGCGCGCGAACTGGGGGTACAGGCGGGAGATGCGCTGCTACTCACGCTGGCGCGCGGAGGGAGCGCCCCCAACGATACGCTGTTCATGCAGCGCAAGCGCGACAAGACGGTGCGCGTGTTGCGGCTGACGGTGGGGAGCATCCTGCCGGATCGCGGGGCGGGTGGTTTCGCGCTGGATGGCAGCGCCACCACGCCGCGCAACCTCTTCATTGACCGCGCCTGGTTACTGACCGAGCCGGGGAGCGCCGGTTGGGCGAATGCGCTGTTGGTGACCCATACCCCGCCGACGCTCGCCTCCTCGCTGGCACGCACTTGCACACCGGAGGACTACGGGCTCGCGCTGCGACGGCACACCAAGCCGGATTACCTCTCCGTGCAAAGCCACTCGCTGCTCTTGTCGCAAGCACAAGCGGCCGCGGTGCGCCGGGCGGCGCAGGCGTGCCACATCGCTCCAGCGCCGACATCCATCTACCTCGCGACGCGCATTGGCCGGGAGCACGGGCCAGGAGAATTAGCGTACGCCATCGTCGCCGGCCTGGACGATACTCGGGCGTTTGGACTCGTCTCCGGCAATAATGCGCCACTGCAGGCTGACGATCTCTGGCTCAACGCATGGGCGGCGCGCGACCTGGGGGCGCGTGTGGGAGAACGCCTGCGCCTGACGTATTTGATTCCTTCGCCCGATGGCACGTACCGGTCGGGGAACAAGTCGTTCACCCTTCGCGGTATCGTCGCGCAGACCGGTCCGGCGGCGGACCCTGGGCTGGTCCCGGAGATCGCCGGAATTACCAGCGTGTCGCGCATCGATCACTGGTCAGCCCCTTTCCCGATCGACCTCTCGCGCATTACCCCGCGCGATGAAGACTACTGGACGCAATATCGCGCGACGCCCAAGGCCTTCATTAGCTTACCTGCGGCACGCGCGCTGTGGCAAAGTGGACCGCAGGGCACGCGTGCGGACTGGCTGACCTCCATCCGTCTATATCCTGGGGACAGGCACCGCCTTGCTACCCGGGACCGATCTTCTCAAAGCGTCCGTTGCCTGTCCCCCGTTAATAGGCAAGGGCTAGATGAGTTAGCCGGGCAATTCAGCAAAGCGTTACAAGCGGCGCTTTCTCCACAAGCCGCCGGCATGGTTTTTCGTCCCGTGCGACAGACGGCGCTGGCAGCGGCACAAGGGACGACGGATTTCGGCCAGCTTTTCCTGGCGATGAGTTTTTTCATTGTGCTGGCCGCCGCCGGGCTGGCGGGCGTCACCATGCGCCTGTCGGTTGAACGCCGGGCCACGGAGGCGGGGGTATTACTCGCCACCGGCTGTACGGCGCAACGGATTCGCCGGGCATTGATCGGCGAAGGCGCAATCCTGGCCGTGCTGGGTGCGCTGCTCGGGATACCCCTCGGCCTGCTCTACGCCGGGGGCCTCATCGGCGCGCTGGCGAGTTGGTGGCGCGATGCGGTGGGCGGCACGGCGCTCTGGCTGCATTACACCCCGGCCACTCTGCTCATCGGCGGCATTACGGGAGCAGTCATCGGCCTGCTCGCAGTGTGCTGGGGGGTGCGCGAGTTGCTGCGCCGGTCGCCCCTCGCGCTGCTGGCGGGATGGCGCGCCCAGGGTACCACGCCCCGCCCAGGGCGCAGGCAACTGACGGCCTACCTCTTGTGCGCCCTCTGTCTCGCCGCCCTGCTGCTACTCGGCCTCAGCCACGGTGTACTGCCTGCCACCGCGGCCTTCTTCGCGGGCGGCGGATTGCTCTTACTGGCGGGCATCACGGCGAGTTCGCTGGTGTTGCAGCGCGCGTTGATTATACGTCGGCATCTGACTTTACCGTATCTGGCGCTCCGCAACGCGGCGGTGCAGCGCGGGCGCAGCCTGCTCACTGTCGGCCTGCTTGCCAGCGCCAGTTTTATTCTGGTGACCGTTGCCGCCAACCAGCGCGACCTCTCGCGCATGGACCCCGCGCGCCGCGATTCGGGCACCGGTGGCTATACCTTGCTGGCGACGAGTACGCTGCCGCTGGGTTATGACCTGAGCAGTCCCACCGGGCGCACGGGACTTGGCTTCACGCCGGCGGATGCCGTGCTGTTTTCCGGCACGACGGTAATCGGGCTGCTCGCAAGTCCGGGTGAGGACATCAGTTGTCTGAACCTGGCGCGGCCCAGCGCGCCGCGTCTCCTCGGAGTGCCTGATGAGCTTATTGAGCGTGGAGGCTTCCGCGTACTCACGCAGGGCAAAACGCTCGCCAACCCGTGGACCCTGCTGGCGCACGCGCCTGCTGCCGGTGGGGCGATTCCCACCTTCGCCGACGCCGACAGCGCCATGTGGTCACTGCATTCCGAACTGGGCGGTACCTTTCTCCGGCCAGGGGAGCATGGCACGGCTTTACCGCTCCGCTTCACCGGCCTGCTGCCGGGAAGCATCTTTGCCGGGGAATTACTCGTCTCGCGGGCGAATTTTCAACGCTGCTTCCCCGAGGTGAACGCGCCGCGCTACTTCCTTATCGCCACGCCACCGGGACGCGAGCAGGCCGTCGCGGATGCCCTGCGCCGTACCCTGGGCGACCTGGGTCTGGAAGTACGCAGCACGCGCGAGGTGTTGGCAGCGTATAACGCGGTGCCGAACACCTACCTGTCCATGTTCCTGGCGCTGGGCGGGCTGGGCATGTTGCTCGGGACGGTGGGCGTGCTCGCCATCATTCTGCGCACGGCGCTCGAACGCCGCCAGGAGTTCGCGCTCATGCTGGCGACCGGGATGGCCCCGGATGATCTGTCCGCGCTGCTCATCCTCGAACACGCCGGACTGCTCGTCGCCGGAGTGTGCTGCGGCACGCTGGCCGCGCTGGTGGCGGTCGCCCCGGCATTGGCCTCGGTGGAGTCGCACGTCAACTGGCCCGCGCTGACCGGACTCCTCTTCGCCATCCTTGCCCTCGGGCTGGGCACCTGCGCGCTGGCGGCAAAATGGGTAACGCGCGGCGCATTACTGCTCGCGTTGCGGGAAGAATGATCATACAGCGGCTAACTGTAGTGGGGCGTCACGTTGTATCTCGCTATGCCGATTGAGCGTCTGTAGCGCGCGCCCGCTGTGGCGCGCCTGTCGTGCGACCGTATCCGTGCGGCGAAAAGGACGCAGGGTGCCAAGTTGGGAGCGCTCAGGCGCTCTCGCGGGCACGGATCAGCATGCAAGACAGGCGCGCCACAGCGGGCGCGCGCTACGGGTGCCAAGATAAGGTACGACGAGACAACCCGCTACAGCTAACCACTAAAGAGGGCACAGAGGGAAATTCGCGAAACAATACCTATCAAACCGGCACAGCGGTTTTTAGCAAATGCTTTCATGCGCGGGAAAGGATCCACCATGAGTGTTAAGTCTCTACCATTGGCCGTCTCTCTCCTTTTTCTGCCTCTGCTGTTGGGGTGTATCCACAAGCAGTCGCCCACGAATAACCATAGCGCGCAACCGACCACTGTCGCTGCGGAAAAGGTAACGACCGTAGGGTTCCCGAGCGGAATGCATCCTGTGCTGCATAATGGTATGTTGATGGGTGGTCTGCTGAATGGGAAGATCGTCGATAATACGACGATGCGGAAGGCGTTGACAGGCACGGAGGAATACCGGTGTTATACGCAAACCGCCTTGGTTGGACGGGGATATGCTCAGTCGGTTGAGGATACAGATTTTGGCTATTACGTTACGGTGGGTGATAAACCGAAGGACAACTCTCCGAAAAGCCCGTTAGCAACTGCGACAGGCGACACTCCACCGCAGGATGCCTCACACGCAACGAGCTTCAAGTGGGATATTGCCGTGTGCGGTGAGTGGAACGCGATTCCCCGCATCCCGAGTAAGGGCAACAGCCGGCTTCCGGAGATACAACAAGCCGTCAGGCGCGAATTGGCGCGTCATGGCATCACAAAACCGCAGGTGAATATTCGTAGCGTTTGGGAAATCGATCTTGACGGCGACGGCACGCAAGAGATGGTGGTTGATGCCCTGACGAAAAATTTCGCCGACGAACTATTTAAACGTGCAACACCTGGTGACTATGCCTGCGTCATTCTCATGCAAAAGCAAAGGCAAGATTGGACATCCGCCGTCATCGACGGTGAATTTTTTACCAAAGCCAGTCTGAGTGACAAGTCCCAGAATGACTCGTCTATCATCTATTCGACGCAAGGCTTCTACGATGCCGATGGGGATGGCGCCATTGAAATTCTCGTCCAAGCGATGCT
>DASXVL010000208.1:0-5626 GCA_036504255.1 Armatimonadota bacterium
GCGCTCGTTATCCGCCGAGTACCCACGTTGTCTCTAACGCCCGGTGCTGGACTGTCCCCTCAGGAGCGCCTCTCTCACGGGGACAGTCCAGCACCGGGCGCGGATGCCCCCCAGAGCGACTAACCCTGCTCCCTGCGTCGCTTCCGCCACCGTGGCGCAATACGCGAGGACAGTCCCGCAGCCCAGCCTACAGTCCTAAGCACAGTCTGGAACAGGGCCCAAGCCCGGCTATCCCACTATAATCAACAGCCCTGGGCTACCTCAGTGACTATCCGTAAAAGGCGCATCTGCCGAGTTTTAGCCATCGGCAACCGGCGCACCCGATTCTGGACGTCCAAGCTGCCCACATAAAGAGCATCAGATGCCACTGGCGTCTGCTGGCCGGATATCCGTCAACCGTCCGTCATAATGCCGCAGGTTAATGGGCTGGTACGGATAGCGCGCGATCGCCTCCTCATTAATATCGAGGCCGAGGCCAGGGGCATCGGGAATCACCATCTCGCCGTCGATGATGGTGATGGTCTCGGTCGAGAGTTCCTTGCGGTAGGGGACATCGGTGCTCATGGTCTCCAGAAAGGCGAAGTTCGGCATGCAGGCGGCCAGTTGCAGCGTGGCGGCGTTGGCCACCGGGCCGGACGGATTGTGCGGGCAGCAGGGGAGGTGATGGCATTCCGCCATGGCGCCGATCTTGCGTACCTCGGCGATGCCTCCGGCATGCGACACGTCCGGCTGCACGTAATCGGCGCAGCCCAGGCGGAAAAATTCCCGGTAATCGTAGCGGCTGTAGAGCCGTTCCCCCGCGGCGATGGGCACGCGCACCCGCTGTTTCACCTCCGCCAGCCCGGCCAGGTTGTCGGGGGGAATAGGCTCTTCGAACCAGAGGATATCGAACTCCTCCAGCATGTGCCCGATACGCACCGCGGTCGGAATGCTGAAGCGGCCGTGCCCTTCAATGAGAATATCGATGTCGCTGCCCACCGCCTCGACCACCGCCTGAATGCAGTCATAGGCCTGCCGCATCTCCTGCTTGGTGATATTCTGCCAGGCGGAACCGAACGGGTCCCACTTCAACCCCTTGAACCCGGCCTGCACCGTCTCCTTCGCCTTGGCGGCAAATTCGGCGGGGGTTTTGGCGGGTGCGAACCAGCCATTGGCATAGCAGGGGATGCGGTCGCGGCATTTGCCGCCGAATAATTGATAGACCGGCACGTTCAGCGCCTTGCCTTTGATGTCCCACAATGCCATCTCGACGCCGGCCAGCGCACTCATCAGCACCGGACCGCCGCGCCAGTAGGCGTCGCGATAGGCATCGTGGAAGAACTTTTCGATATTGTGCGGGTCCTGGCCGACCAGGTAGCGCTTCAGTTCGAGAATCGCCTGCGCCACGGTGGGCTCACGATATTCCAGCGTCGCCTCGCCAACGCCGGTGAGCCCCTCGTCGGTATAGACCTTCACGAACACCAGGTTGGTGCGGTAGGCGTTGCAGATAAACGTCTTGAGATCGGTGACTTTCATGGTCAGCCCTTTCGCGCGGTGTTGCTGGTACGATACGCATTGTGTTATGTCATGCAGCTTGCATCGCGGTGTGAGCAAGCGTATAGCGTATAGCGGTAGCGGGTTGTCGCGTCGTAGCTTATATATTGGTGCCCGTAGCGCGCGCCCGCTGTGGCGCGCCTGTCGTGCCTGCCGACCCGTGCCCGTGAGAACGACGGAGCGTTCCCAAGTTGGCATCCGGCTCCCGTACGCCACACGGATATGGTCGCACCACAGGCGCGCCACAGCGGGCGCGCGCTACAAACGCTTAATCTTGACGACCCATTACATTTTGCGTCTGGCGTCTGGGAATCCTGCGTGCCATCGTCCCCTATACGTTATACGTTATACGTTATACGCCGGACGCTGACATATGTAATAAGGCAGAGTGCATGACAACACACAATCCGTATACTACCGTAGCTATCGACGGGGGACAGGCAACTCACGCTGTACTCTGCACCGCACCGGCAGCAACTCCGGTGCCTGTCCCCGGACCGTCAGCTCATCAGCGGAGTTCCACAATGGAGCGGTCGGTCAGCAGCAGCGGGCTGGTGCTGATCGGCAGCGACTTGAACACGCGTACCCCTTCCGCGTCCGGGTCGGGCGTCATCCAGGTTTCCGCGCAGGTGCGTTTGTCCGTTTCCCAGGTTACCGCATACACTTCCTGCGAGACGGGTTCGATTAACACGGGGTGCTCCAAGCGCAGGTCGCGGTCGATCCAATAGGTCATTTCCATCGGCTGCACCACCGGGTCGTCTTCGACCGACTCCGGCAACCACCAGGCGTGCACCGGCACATCGCCGCGCACAAAATTGGCGTGCCAGGTCGCCGCTTTCGTTGCGCGCGGATCATCGGTATCATCCAGTACGCTCATGTGGCAAGAGGTACGGCCGTTGGCCGGTTCCATGGGATCGCACAACAGCGTGGCCAGCGTCTGTAACGCATAGTAGGCCGGCTTGGGCAATCCGTCCGCGAGTCGCACCAGTCCGTAGTGGAAGGTCTGCTTGAAGGCGGCATAATGGGCGAAGTCGGCCATGTGGAAATAGCTGCTCATGGCGCAGCCGTTATGCAGTTCGAGCAGAAAGCGGCGCAAGAGCATGCGCGCTTGAATCGGCTCGCTGCTCTTCATGGTGGAGAGCGCGCCGACCCCTTTGGCCTTCTCCGGCACGTAGGATTGCACCCCGGCTTCGCCCTGCCAGTAGCGTAGCTCAGGCTTGTATTTCCGCAGCAGGTGGGTGAAAGCGGCGATTTCCTGCGTGCTATGCCGTTCCGGCACGGATTTATAGCCGTGATAGCTGATGATATCGACCAGTTCGTGCATACCGGCCTGCAGGCAGTCTTCCAGGAATTTTAGGCTCCAGACCGTCATGCCCCAGGCGATGGCCCCGCCGATGACCTGCGCCTCCGGCTGCTCGGCGCGCAAGGTTTCCACCGTCAGGCGCACCAGGTCCACGTAATCCGCCGCCTTGGGCTGGCACTTCCAGAAGCTTGTCAGGTCGGGCTCGTTCCACACTTCGTAGTGGGTCACGCGGCCCCGATAATGTTGGACCAGCGCGCGCACATAGTTCTGCCAGCCCTGGCGCTCCTCCGCCGTGTGGATCGGGGGAAAACCGACCCCGAACTGGTCGCACTCGCGATGGCTCGGCGGCAGATTGTCGGGCACCGTGTTCATGGAATGCGTGTACAGCGGGTTGCCGTAGCTCAGGCTCAGCCAGGGACTCACGCCGCGCGCGAGCAGTCCATCGACGATGGCATCGAGCCAGGCAAAATCGTAGACGCCGGGGCGCGTTTCCGTCTTCGCCCAGCCACTCTGCACGCGCGCCCACTTCACGCCAAGGTCGGCAAGCACGGGCCAGGCCTGGTTCACATCCCACATATCGCGGTCGAGCGTTTCAAAACCCACGCCCAGCTTCGAGGAGGCGATATCGGTGCTCTTGCGGTTCTTCAACGTCCCCAGGTATTGGAGATTGGCAAATTGTGCAAACTGCATGGGACTCGTTCCTTTCCTGCGTTAGGGCTCGCACTTATTGCTGTGTGAGCCCTTACGGCGCGTAATACATACCGCCGTTGATATTGATCGTTTCGCCGGTGACGTAGCCGTTCTTGATCACGAAGAGCACCGCATCCGCGACTTCCTCGCTGGTCGCCCCGCGCCCGAGCGGAATTTTCGCCGACTCGCGCGCCTTCATCTCCGGCGTCAGACGCTTGTCGATATTCTCCGTCACAATCATGCCGGGGGCGACGGTATTGGCGGTAATGCCATACGGCGCGCCGTTGGCGGCAAAGGCGCGGGTCAGCCCATGCATGCCGAGCTTGGAGACGCCATAGGCGATCATGTCCATTTCCGCCGGTATAAACGAGCGCACGCTGGAGACGTTGACGATGCGTCCGTAGCCGCACGCTTTCGCCTGGGCGAAGAAGGCCATGGAACAGATGTAGGCGCCGGTCAGGTTCACCTGCAATACGCGCGCGAACCATTGCGCGTCGCTGTCTTCCGGCGTGCGAAAATAGGGATCGATGCGCGCGTTATTGACCAGGATATCCACCGCGCCGAGTTGCGCAAACATGGCGGCGACCGCTGTCTCATCGGACACGTCGCAACAAAACGCCGTCGCCTGCCCGCCGTTTTGCACAATCTCTGCGACGACTTGCTCCGCGTTCGCCATGTTGGCGTGGCAATTGACGATCACGCGCGCTCCGGCCTGCGCGAGGGCTATAGCGATGACCCGTCCCAGCCCTTGCGATGACCCGGTGACTAACGCGGTTTGCTGCTGTAATACCATTTGTCTGCTCCTCACCCGATTATGACGTCGGCGCCGGTCCGCTACTCTCGCGCCAGCACATGGTGTGCGCGAGGGTGATCGGTTGTACGGCTTCGCCATAGAGGCAGGCGCGGCAGAGCATCTCCGCCGCCCGCCGTCCCCCTTCCGCCGCCGGAATCTGCACCGTGCTGATGGTCGGGCTCACCAGGGACGCGTGGGGCGCATCGCCAAAGCCGACCACGCTCATCTCACCCGGCACCGCCACCTGTTGCTCCGTTGCCGCGCGAATCATTTGTAAGGCCAACGTATCATCAAACGCGATGATCGCCGTGGGGCGGGGGCGTAAGGCGAGCAGCGTCTGTGCGGCCTCCCAGGCCGCCGCCGGGTCGTAATTCGTGCGTACGTCCGGCACGGCGGCGCTGTCGATGCCCGCGGCGGCCAGCGTGCGCAAAATGCTCTGCTTGCGTATGCGGTCGCCGTGCGCGTCATGCCCACTCAGCAGGGCAAAGCGTCGATGCCCCAGCGCCAATAAGGTTTCCACCATGGAGGAGACCGCGTCAGTGAAGCCATACTGGATGCCGGGGCAAGGCAGCTCGCTCTCCGTCACCACCAACGTGGGGAGCTGGACGTGCGCCAGGTGCGCCAGATACGACGCCTCAATGAGCGGAGGCAGCACCATCACCCCCGCCAGGCTGTCGATCAGTTCCGCACTCCAGCGCGTGGGGGGAGTGGAGATGATGGCCAAATGCGATCCCACGCTTTCCAAATAGCCCCCCGCGCCGCTAATCAATGGCAAGTTGCCGACGGTCATGGCTTTCTGCGGTTCGAGCAAGAGCAGGGCCAGCGGGCGGGGCATGACGGAGCGCACCGGGTTGACATACGTGCCGCTGCCATGTCGGCGATAAATCAGACCGCGCTGCGCCAAATCACCCAACGCCAGACGCAACGTCGTACGGCTGACCTGAAAGCGCTGGCAGAGCGGATGCTCCCCAGGCAGGGGGGCATGGGAGGCATACACCCCCGCGAGAATTTCCTCGCGTAACGTATTGACGATCTGCTGACGTTGACTCGATTTCATCGAATACTCCAACTTGTGTATACAAGTTATCATGTGCTTGGTGTGCTGTCAACCACTTTTTCGCAGGGAGAAGGCGCGATAGGTTTAGGGTTCAGCAAAAAATGCGTGTCCATTTTTTTTGTTCGCTTGGCCTTCCTTCCTAACAGTGCTAAGGACTTGCGGCCTGGGCTGGTGTTCATTCGCCACTCCGTGGCGAATGGAGGCACAGGGAATGGGGGACGGCGGGACTCGCTGCGCTCGAACCCTTCCA